>NZ_JAMYEB010000003.1:0-255993 GCF_033790785.1 Psychrobacter sp. PP-21
CTGATCTTAACCCCATTGAGAAAAAATGGGCACAAGCAAAGTTTCTACGCCAAGGCTGGATGGAGAATAATCTGCCTAAACTGTTTCATGATATGGGCTGTATTTCTTTTATAGTGAACTGACTATACTAATTATTTAAGAAAAAAGAAAAAAGTAAATAAATGAGTATGAAGCAATAGATAAACATATTGATTAGAAGATTAAGTATTGCTTAAAGGAGTGATACTAGACATAAGAATAGTTCTAGCTTCTTATAAGATAGAGAAACAGCAGGATTGCTAACATTAACTAAAAAGGAAATAACGATGAAATACAATGTATTAACAGCCGCCATATTAAGTTCAGGTTTTGCTTTTTTTGCCAGTTCGGCTAATGCCGCCATGGTGACAGACGGTCATGGTAATGTTGGTTACGACAGTTATGAAGAATGCGTGACTGCCGTTCGAGATGGCTCAGCCAAATTCTATACCCCATATACGTATCAAAACCCAAAACGCCAAGCTGGTGAAGCCACTGTTGGTAAGATGCGATTGTCTGAAGTCATGATCCCTCAGAGCGTCGTCAATAACAATAATTTGCCTACTAGTAACTATTCAGCTGGTGCTTGTGACTTAGGTGTTGGTCAAGCAAACGGTCGCTATGGTGTATCAGGAGACTTGGTCGGCAAGTACATCCCTATTGCAGCTGACATGCCTGTCAACGTCTACATGGACAGTGCAGGAAACCCTGTACGCCTGAGCATGCAACAATGTGATAACCATTTTGGCGGCAAGTTCCCTACTCCTATCGTAGGTGAGGTAGCAGCGCCAGAAGCACAACTCGCTATCGCTGAAGCACGTAGCGTCGAACCAGTAATGATTGAGACCACCCGTGTCATCCGCCCTACAAGTTACAGAGTTAAAGAAGTTATCCTTGTGCCAGAAAACCAAGTCAAAAGTATTAATACAGCCAGAGGAGATGCTATTGCCATTGAAAACAGTGCCAATGACACGGTTATCGTTGGGAAAAAAGCAGATGCTGATGTTATTAATAATATAGCAGTGACTCAGAGCTACCCTGTGATAGACCTATCTGATGATGCTGATAGTGACAACCAGCAACGTTCAATGAATTCTGATGATACTGAGTACATGATTATTGAATAAAAACGGTGATGCAGAGGGCGTTCAAAACTCTGTGTCAACTAAATTAAAGACGCATCACCGAATCTAATCGACCAGGGAAATAGATAGACAGCTGCATCATCGTCTGTCCCCAATTACGAATCGGCATCGTCCACTTGGCACTGGCATTTAACATACCAACATACAACAATTTGAGCAAGCTGGTTTCATTCGGGAATGCGCCTTTGGTTTTAGTAAGTTTACGAAACTGACGATGTACCGCTTCCACCGCATTGGTGGTATAAATAGGCTTTCTGACTGCTTCAGGATACTTAAAATAGGCAGATAGCAAATGCCACTTGTCCCGCCAAGACTTAATCACCGCCGGATAATGATCGCCCCAAACAGCCTCTAAATCATCAAGAGCCAATTCAGCTGACTCCTTATTAACTGCCTTATAAACAGGCTTTAAATCGCGCATAAAGGCTTTTTGATCACGACTAGCCACATAACGGATACTATTACGGATTTGGTGAATCACACACAGCTGTACTTCTGTATTGGGGAAAATGGCATTGATGGCTTCAGGAAAACCCTTTAGGCCATCCACACAAGCGATGAGAATATCTTGTACGCCACGATTGTGTAAATCTGTGAGTACAGATAGCCAGTAGTTTGCCCCTTCGCTCTCTGAGCAGTACAGACCAATGAGTTCTTTTTTGCCTTCGGTATTAAGTGCCAATAGCGTGTAAATGGCTTTGCTGACATAACGTCCTTCGTCTTTGACCTTGTAGTGAATCGCATCAAGCCAGACAAACGGATAAACGCTGTCGAGTGGACGAGATTGCCATGCTTTAAGCTGCGGTATCAGCTCATCAGTGATGCTACTGATGGTGGCCTCTGAGACCTCAAGTTGGTAGATCTCAGCAATGTGGTGGCGTATGTCACGGTAACTCATGCCATGAGAAAATAGCGATAGGATGCGGCTATCGATCTCAGCGGTGAGTTTAGTTTGATGTTTCTTGACCAACACAGGCTCATATTCACCGTTACGATCTCGTGGGGTTTCAAGCTCGAAGCTACCCGCTGCTGATTTGACGGTCTTTTTGCTGTAACCGTTACGACGGTTGCTTATAGAACTTTGTTCAAGGTGGCTTTGTATTTCGGCATTTAAGGCAGCTTCGGTGAGCTGTTTGATGAGTGGGGCAAGTACCCCGTCACTGCCTGTGATAGGTTTACCTGCTTGAATGCCTTTTAAGGCTTCGTTAAAGTCAAAGTTTTGCATGGTGTCATTCCTTGTTTTTCATATAGTTTAGGGGAATGACACAGAATTTTGAACACTACCTCAAAAGCTGATCACATTTATATATGCCCTTATCTAAGTCGATTTATATTTAATTCATTTCATATATAGGTCACTTTATATTCAAAGCAGTTTATGTCTAAGCTACTTATTATAAGTTACCTCATATAAGTTACTTTTTTTAAAACACTTCAGCTGAGTGATTGTATTTGGATATAGATGTTAGGACTTGGATATATAGATCGGTTTTCAATTATCAATTTATAGGTTTTGGAGCTTTATAATGAAAAAGAACGTTTTATCTTTAATCGTAGGAACTACTCTTATGTTACCAGCTGTAGCAATGGCTGCCCCTATGGGGAACAGTGACATTATGCCAGCAGATATGCGCAGCACGGCCGTTGATAATACTTTACGAGCTGAAATAGAAGGTCCTGATGGTGAGCTACTAGCTACCCAACCTGGCGCTGTTGATATCGATGAGTCTGATGCCGACGATATGGACGACGAAACCGATGACATGGGTGACGAAGCCGATGATATGATGCGTAATAAGGCCAACAATAATGCCGCTTTGAGAAACAACGCCCAGGTATCTACCAATGCTGCAGCAATGACTGCGGCGCCAACTGCTCAAGTTCCTGCACGTAGCGTCCAAACACCTAACATGCAGCATAGCAATGCAAACTATCAGCCATTGATTGCAGGTGAAGCGGCTTCCGATAATAAAATGGCAGATACCGCTAGTACTTTACAAGAAAAGAAAAAAGACAAGCGCGGTGAGTTACTAGCCACACAGCCAGCCAATATACAGTTCAAAGAAAACCGCCGTATTGCGGTATCGCGTTAAGACTAACAATTTTTTTGAGTCAATCAATGCTTTATCACTGATTTACCGAACATAAAAAGGCAGCCATATTGCTGCCTTTTTACGTATTGCGATTGGTATATTACCTATACCGTAGCGTGCTTATTTCTTTGTCTTAGTCACGCCAGCTTCTTGTAACAAGGCGCCAAGCGTACCCATCTTGCTCGGTGATTCAGCTTTGTCATTTTTGACTGGTTTACTACTGCGGTTACTGTTTGCATTGTCCGGACGCTTGCCGCGTGGTTTAGCGGAGCGCTTATCAGCAGCTGGGCGACTATTATTTGGACGGTTGCTATTTACAGGATTGCTACGTGGACGACTGGTTTTTTCGCCATCCGTATCTGTAGTCGCTGTACGTGCAGGTTTCTCAGATTCAGGTTTCATACTAAAACCGATACGCCCACGTTTTTCATCGATAGAAATAACACGTACCGATACGATATCACCTGGCTTGACGCGGTTCATAGGATCTGCGACAAAATCATTGGCCATCTGTGAGATATGTACCAGACCATCCTGATGTACCCCTACGTCAACGAAACAACCAAAGGCCGTCACATTGGTGACAACACCTTCTAAGACCATGCCTTCGCTAAGATCTTTGATACCATTCACATCATCACGGAAGTTAGCCGTTTTAAACTCAGGTCGTGGATCACGTGCAGGTTTAGCCAGTTCATCTAAGATTGCTTTTACGCTGACATTATCATCGTTAGCCGCTAGTGTGGTCGTATCGATGGCATTTAGCACACCATCATTACCAATAACTTCTGGCAACGGCTTACCCGATTGTGCCAATAAGCTGTCGACCAAGGCATAACTTTCTGGATGTACGCCAGTCGCATCTAGTGGATTGCTACCATTATGGATACGCAAGAAGCCTGCTGCTTGCTCAAAAGTTTTAGCACCTAGGCGTGGGACATTTTTGAGTGCTTCACGACTATCAAAGGCGCCATGCTCACGGCGATACGTGACGATTTGCTGTGCCACATTGCGGTTAAGACCTGCTATGTGAGCTAAGATAGCAGGGCTCGCCGTATTGACGTCCACACCAACCGCATTCACGCTGTCTTGAGTGACTTTATCGAGACTATCCGCTAGCTGGTTCTGGTTCACGTCATGCTGATACTGACCAACACCGATAGCTTTCGGATCGACTTTGACAAGCTCTGATAACGGATCTTGCAGGCGACGTGCGATAGAAACGGCACCGCGTACAGAGACATCTAAGTTAGCAAGCTCATCACTGGCAAGCTCGCTCGCTGAATAGACAGACGCGCCTGACTCATTAACGATAACAGCTTTAGCTTTCAGTGCATCATTTGCCACTAGAATCTCTTTGATCATCGCATCGGTTTCGCGGCTTGCCGTACCGTTACCGATAGCCACTAGGTCTACGTTGTAAGTGCCTAACAGCTCATCAATGACTGTTTTGGCTTCAGTCATTTTGTTATCAGGTGCAAATGGATAAACCGTCGCGATGACAGGCTTTTCTTCGCTGTCTAGCATCACGTGACCTTGAGCGTCCACGATAGCCATCTTTACGCCATGACGGATACCAGGATCAACGCCCAAAATCACTTTGGGGCCTGCTGGTGCAGACATGAGTAGATGCTGTAAGTTGCTAGCGAATACATCAATCGCATCCGCTTCTGCGGCTAGACGCTTTTCAGTCAACAAGCGATGCTCGATATGCGGACGCCATTTGTCTTTCCACAAGCTACTGGCCGCTTCCGTCAAAAATTCACGACGTGCAGCCGGTGCTTTGGCATCAATATCAAAATTGCTAATGATTTTTTCGATAAAGGGGGCATCTTCGCCTTCAATCTTTAGACCCAAGACGTTCTCTTGACGACCACGTAACATTGCTAATAGACGATGATTTGGGAGACGAGCTAGGCTTTCGCTATGTTCAAAATAGTCTTTGAACTTCTCGCCCACTTCGCGCTTTTCTTCGCTCGCAACACTCGATACGATACTGGCAGTTTTGGCAAAACCACTACGCAAGTTATCTAGCAAGCCTAGTGCCTGTGTCCATTCATCAACGATAATTGCCTGTACGCCCGCGAGCTGTTTTTCAATATCACTAAAATCAACTTCAATCTCATTACCACTATCATCAGTAATACTTGATTGGACTTGATAATCAGCCAATGCGTCAGTCGGAGTGATTTCTTGCGTCAATACTGCTTGTGCAGCAACATCGAGACCTGCGGCACGCGCTTTGGCAGCAGGTGAACGACGACGTGGACGATATGGCAGATAGATATCTTCAAGCTCAAGCTTAGAGGTCGCATTATCAATACGTGCCTGTAGCTCATCAGTCAGATTGCCCTGTGTACTGAGTAGCTCCAAGATCTTGAGGCGACGTGTAGCCATATCACGCTCATAGTTCAAAGACTTCTCTAGTGCACGCAGCTGTGCATCGTCCAGATTTTGCGTCTTTTCTTTGCGGTAACGCGCAATAAAAGGGACAGTCGCGCCTTCATCATAAAGTTTCACAAACGCATTGACTTGAGCAGTCTTAATGCCAAGCGCGCGAGCAAGCTTGTCGTGAATATTCGCGTGTGTGGTTGCATCCAAAACCTGTGCATTTGTCGAGGCTTGAGATGACGTTAAGGTATCAGTGCTACTCATATACGTATCAATCGTTGAGAAATGTAGTTTTGCATTATAGCAAAAGCTGCATGAATAAAAATCCTTTTTATCTTTTCGTTATTTATCGTCTATTTTGTGGCGCAAATCGTTTTGTATCAAACGTTCCATGGCTTCGTTAAACAAACGCATACAGCATTTGTCCTTATGAGTGATGCAATTAACGGTGCAATCTTATACACTAAAGTATCAATGGCACAAATATCGATATGCGTTGACATATTGAACAATAGTTTTTGATTTTGTGACGTATTTGTCTTGACCAATAATTAAATAATGGCAACCAATAGCAATGTTTTATTCATCGCTTTTGACTCGTAGTTTCTGCTAACAATAATTTTTATAAAAGGATGCCTGTATGACTGATAATAACAGCCCAGATACTTTGACTCAGCGTATTTTAGTCGTCGATGACGATGCCCGTCTGCGCTCTTTGCTGCAGCGCTTTCTAGAAGACGACGGGTTTGTGGTTCGTACTGCTCACGACGGCAGTCAAATGGACAAACTCATGCAGCGCGAGCTTTTCTCTCTGGTCGTACTAGATTTGATGTTGCCAGGTGAAGACGGTATCAGTATCTGTAAACGCTTACGCGAAGACAATGCTGACATCCCAATTATCATGCTGACCGCCAAAGGTGGCGATGCAGATCGCATCGCAGGTCTAGAAGCAGGTGCAGATGACTATCTGCCAAAACCTTTTAATCCAAAAGAGCTATTGGCGCGTATCAAAGCCGTATTACGTCGTCAGAATCGTGAGCTCCCAGGCGCACCAAGTCATCAATTAGAAGTGGTTGAGTTTGGTCCATGGACCCTAGACTTATCAACTCGTACGCTCAAGCGCGACGGCAATGTGGTGACGCTTACCACAGGTGAGTTCTCAGTGCTCAAAGCCTTGGTACAACATCCACGTGAGCCACTGACTCGTGATAAGCTGATGAATCTTGCTCGCGGGCGCGAATGGGGCGCGATGGAACGATCTATCGACGTACAGGTATCACGTCTACGTCGTCTGATTGAGGATAACCCGTCGCAAGCGCGTTATATCCAAACGGTATGGGGTGTCGGCTATGTGTTCGTCCCTGACGAGGCTGAGGCAGACACCGTCAAAAGCGAGTAGCTTTTGACTACTATCATTTCCTTTTAGTATGGGTCGTGTTCGGTAACTCACAAATACGACCTATATAATGAGCATTTCTGTGAAAAACTCTGTTATTTTTCAAAATATACCCTGCACGTTAGTGACAGGGTTTTTAGGTGCTGGCAAAACCACAGTGATCAATCAGTTGCTTGCCGCAAAGCCTGATAACGAACGCTGGGCTTTACTGATCAATGAGTTTGGTCATATCGGTATTGATGGTGCACTCTTAGCAAGCTCACAAGACAGCACGTTTGAGCAAAAGAACATTGCCATTCGTGAAGTCAGTGGCGGCTGTATTTGCTGTACCAGCCAGTTGCCCTTACAAATAGCGATCAGTCGTCTACTCAGTGACCATCATCCACAGCGACTCCTTATCGAGCCTACAGGGTTAGCTCATCCGCGCGAGCTTATATTACAGCTCAGTGCCCCCCACTGGCAGACAGCTTTGAAAATGAGCGCCGTGATCACTGTACTGAGCGCTGAGCAGTGGAAACAGACTAAATACCGTCATCATGATGGCTTTCAAGCGCATATCCGTGATGCCGATGTACTGATCATCAATCGCTATACTCAGTTGAGTAGTAACGAAAAACAATCCTTGGTAGAGTGGGTAGCCAAGCTCAATTCGCAAGTGAAAATTGTTTGGGCAGTATCTGAACAAGTGATGCCTGATATAGCAGGCTCGTCAAATACCCCTTTAGCACATAACTACTTAGCAACGCTAAACGAGCAACTGCAGAAGCCCAGCGCTATCATTTCAAACCAACGCAAAGTCAACATCGCTCATAATCAGAAATCTATGCTTGGCTCACTGTCACAGCCCAGCGCTTTGGGAGTTTCGTCATCCTCGAACGGTCTTGGGGATGAGGCTGAGAATCAAGCTAATACTGATACCGAATTACCCTGTCGATATCATGAAGAGCAGCAAGGTTTTCAGCTGGCTGGATGGCGATTGCCTACACACTACGTGCTAGACGCTGATGAATTACAAAACTGGCTATTAGCACTGCCAAACTGGCAGCGTATCAAAGGCGTGGTACATACTTCAGATGGCTGGCTGCAACTCAACTTCAATCCTGGCAGTATAACTACCAAGACAGTTGGTGCACAGAATGATAGTCGATTGGAAGTTATCTTACAGTTAGGCAATACTGTCGATACAAATATAGAAAAAATAGAGACCGCATACCATGCTGAATCGTCATCCAACTCTATAGATTGGGAGGCTTTTGATCGAGAATTAATGGCGATGGTCATACAATCGCTCTAGAATAAAAGCATTAACACAAAAAAATGAACATAAAAAAGCGACCTCTGCTATGTAGAACAGGGGTCGTTCTTTTGTGCTAATTCTGAATTTTCTTACTCAAAGTTGCTTAGCTCTTGCTAAAATCATTCAATTAACGCAATTGACTGTCTTTACTACCACGGCGATTGAACAGTTCCGCAGCCTTTGCTTCTTGTTCAAGCTCGGTCTGACAGCTGACACAGTGTTGAATACCAGGAACCGCTAATCGCCGCGCTTCTGGAATAGGGTTACCACATTCATCACATAGCTCAGCACTGATACCTGTAGGCAGCGAACGTCGTGCTCGCTCTAACGCATCGTTGACCGTTGCGTCCATCTGCTCGTGCTCAGCACCATCTCTTGACCAACCACCTGCCATAATCCCATCCTATTTATTTTTTAATGATCATTGCTTTATAGATAAATTCTTTAATAACAAATAGATGGGGTGGTTATTGCTAATTACAATATGCAAATAACAAATGTGTTTGAACGATTAGTGAGAATTATATTTAGGGTATTTACTTTTTAAGAGTGTATGCCTAAAACCTTCTACTCAGCGTTGCCACCCTTCTGTTTTCATGATTTTTTGTCCTTTTTTAGTGATTAAAAAGTTAAGAAAATCTTTTGTTTGAGGATCAGCTTTTGGTGATACAACGATGTTTAAATCACGCCAGATAGCTCGATCCTTATCTATACTAACCATGTCCATATCTTTGGAATTATTAAGCGGCCAATTCGGCCAAGTTATCCAAGCATCTGCTTTTTCATCTTTAAATGCTTTAAAACTGGCTCCAGATCCTAAAGAATACGCTACTATATTATCTCGAAAACGAGCAATATCGTTTAAGCTTCCTTTGCGTCCTGCGAGATCCTCCCAAACTCCAGTACCCGAAGTGTTATATGTTCCTTTACCTTCGGTCACAACTATTTTAATCCCCTTAGCTAATAAATCATCAAAGCTACGTATATTTTTAGGATTTCCTTTTTGTACAGCTATGATTGCTGGTCGGATATAAATGGGTTCAACTTTTTCATGATCAAAAGTTTCGTATGTCTCAAGAAATGCAGTCATTGATTGCTCAGAAGTTCCCCACAGAGCATCGGCATCAGCTTGAGCGTCAGCCGACCATTTGTCTTCAGGTCCTGCTATTAATTCTACCTTGGTACCACCTTGCTTTTCCCAGACATCTGCCACTTTTCTTAAAGCGGTATGTGGGCCACCTGCTCCATACAGCTTTATGACACCATCCTGAGGATTGTGCTCGATGGAAGGATCAAAAAGCGTGGTTTGCGCAAAAGCTGAAGTACAACTTAGCAGCACACATGCAGCAGCAATGGACTTATTCATAAGTATTATCCTAAGTAAAAATCATTGGTAGTTTTGACAAAAAACAGAGTCGTATTTACTATAAAACAGATATCTTGCTGTTGGTATATATTTTTTGTAGCTTCTATTAGCACATCAAGCAACTAAAGAAAATTTATACCAGTTTCGCATCCTAGTACGACGCATCTATTTCATTTAGTATCAACTATAGCTACCCAAATTACTTTTACGCTTTGTATTCATGCAAGTTTAAGTAACACCTCTTAATCTTTTGGCTGTAGCTCAACAACTTGCCCGCGCACGCCAATGCTGTCATCACTCATCAGACAGACATAACCTGCCATAATATCCTCAGGTGTTTTTAAACTCATAGGGTTTTCACCTGGATAAGCATGAGCACGCATATTGGTGCGCGTACCGCCAGGATTCACGCAATTAAAACGTAAGTTTGTGGTGTTTTGCGTCTCTTGTGTAAAGATATTGCTCATACCCTCTACTGCTTGTTTTGAGAGCGCATAAGCGCCCCAAAATGCGCGGGGATGCGTACCTACTGTACTAGAGGTAAAGACGATAGAGCCGTGATCAGCATCTTTCAATAAGGGAAGCAGTGCTTGGGTGAGCATAAAGGTCGCCATAAAATTAACCTTCATCACTTCAGCAAACGTATCGACGTCGTACATCTCAAGCGGGGTCAATTGTCCAAGCACACCAGCATTATGCAATATGCCATCCAGTTGACCCACTTCTTTGTCGATCAATCCTTCTAACTGCTGCATCTCAGCATAAGTCGCCCCTTCTAAATTCATAGGCAACATTGCAGGCTGCTTACCACCCAGACTTTCAATCTCATCATAGACATATTCAAGCTTGCTACTGGTCCGTCCTAGCAATAGGACTGTGGCACCATAGCGAGCGTAGGTCAAAGCGGCAACACGGCCGATACCATCACCTGCGCCAGTCACCAAGATAGTCTTACCATCTAGGCAATCATTAGGTGGCACAAAACTACGAATATCATCATGAGTCAAAGGCTGGAGGCGACTTTGGACGGTTCTTTGGTTGTCTTGCTGACTGTTTTGTTGATTGGCTGGCTGGTCAATATGGTCACTCATAGCGTTGCTCACTACTTATCATTTATTATCATGGAATCGTTAAAATACGTGCTTGTCTTTAGAGACTGAAATATACCAATAGCTGATAGCTATAAAACTAAAAACTAAAAACTAAAAACTAAAAACTAAAAACTAAAAACTAAAAACTAAAAACTAAAAACTAAAAACTAAAAACTTATAGATAATCGAATTTGCCAGAAGACAACAGCAGTTTGTTTAATTGCTCAGGGGTATCAGCAATATAATCAGCACCCCACTTTTTCAAAGACTTCTGATCTTCAGGCGGAATATAACCGTAAGCGGCTAAAATCGTTGGCATACCAGCCGCATTGCCTGCTTCTATATCACGTATATGGTCACCGACATATAGGACACAACCAGCTGCGCCGCGAGGAATCCCTAGCTTCTCTAATGCCATATACATCGGCTCTGGATCAGGCTTTGATCGGGACACATCATCAGGGCATACCAGAGCGGCACAGCGATCATCTAGTTGCATTTCGCTTAATAGCTTTTCTGCCAGATAACGGGGCTTGTTAGTGACAATTCCCCATGGGACACCTTTTTCTTCTAAATCAGTCAGTACCGCTTCGAGCTCATGGAACACACAGCTGTCCACACAAATATCGGCTTCATAGTCGTCTAAAAACTGCTGACGAAAATCAAGCAATGCGTCATCGCTAACCTCAAGTTGATCATTGTGTCTGAGCATCAATTGCACCATAGCTGACGCACCCGCCGAGACTTGCTCACGGATTGCTGCCTCAGGCGGCGCTTGCCAGTTATTCTCCAAACTCATTTTGCCAATGATACGAACAAAATCAGCAGCAGTATCGATTAACGTCCCATCAAGGTCGAATAAAACAGCTTTTACGAATTGGGTCATAGTGAATGCTCTTGAGATTGATCATATATTTAATGAATTACGGTGAATGTAGGTAATTGATACCAGTATCAAGCCAATGGCTTTTGGACTGCCATCATATAATTAACATCGACATTTTGGGCAAGCCAATAGCGCTTAGTCAATGGATTGTAATGTAAGCCAATAATATCCTGACGGACAAACCCCGTGTCTATTGCCATCTTGTCTAATTCAGCTGGCGTGATGAACTTGGCATAGTCATGGGTACCGCGATCGAGCAATCGTAGTACGTATTCTGCTCCCACGATAGCAAACAGATACGACTTGGGGTTTCGGTTAATTGTCGACAGCACACAGACACCGCCAGGGGCTAGCAGCTCATAACAAGCCTGCACAATCGAGCTAGGATCAGGAACGTGCTCAAGCATTTCCATACAGGTTACGACATCGAACTGACCCGCATGCGTCTTTGCCAGCTCTTCAATTGGGATATGCTGGTAGCGTAAAGTATTTTCTAATCCGCTTTGTTCTGCGTGCAGCGCCGCCGCTTTTAAATTTTCGGTACCTAGGTCAATTCCTGTCACATCAGCATTGCGACGTGCCATAGACTCTGCCAATATGCCACCGCCGCAGCCAACATCAAGTACCTTTTTGCCAACAAGTCCTTGTTCAGCTGTTTCGGCAGACGTGCCATTATTACTAGTATCGCCCTGATAGCCACGTTTGATGTTTTCTTCTATCCAGTTCAAGCGTAATGGATTGATCTCATGCAGAGTGGCAAAGGCACCTGTATTGCTCCACCATTCGCTTGCCAAATTATTGAATTTCTCGACTTCGCTAGGATCAACATTGACAGTATTAGCCGATCTATTATTTAAGTTTTCGTCGTTTGAAGATGACGAAACAGGTAAGGCTGAGCTCATAGGATTGTCCTTGATTACTATTATAGTTGTTATCGTATGCAGTGCACGATTATGTGTTCAATATTAGCATGGCAGCTGCAAATTTGTCGTAAGTACATCGTCACTGATTGTGAATAGGTTTGGTAAATACACATTTTTTATGAGTTATCACCTTGTCGCAGGCATTATTTGCTCGCATTATTCGTAATCATCACGGAGCAAGGATCATGATCAGTGTTGGCGAGACAAGGCCAAACAAGCTAAGACTGAAAAGCGCTAAGCAATATGTCTTCAATAATAGCTAACAGCTTTACAACTGTCGGTTAAGAATCCGATTCACAAGTGTATGCATTTTGCGTTATCATAGTCGATACCTTAATACTGCTGTATCGTTCGACTATACCTGGCGCTGCATCATTCAAACACGGTGAAAACTGCATATTGCAAATATCATGCGTTTGAATACCACCAGTGCACAAACCTCTTAACGAACTCCAAATCCCTACACCTCAAGGATAAAGTATGAAACGTGTCATGACACTGACTGGTCTAGCGATGGCCATTGGGCTTGCTTCTATGGGCGCACAAGCTGCGGACTATGTCGCTGGAAAAGATTATCGCGTACTAGACAATCCAGAAACCATCAGCGGTGATGCTATCATTGTTCGTGAGTTTTTCTGGTATGGCTGCCCGCATTGTAATGTTCTTGATCCGCATATGGAAAAATGGGCAAAAACCAAAGACAAAGATGTCGTGTTTTTTAGAACACCCGCAGCGCTCAACCCTGTTTGGGAAGCCAATGCACGTGGTTTTTACTCCGCTCAGCTTTTGGGCTTTGAAGACAAAACTCATGCTGCATTATTTGATGCCATCCATAAAGATGGCAAAAAACTGTTTGATCAATCGTCATTGAGCAAATGGTATGCATCAAAAGGGGTGAACGAGAAGAAATTCAACAGTCTTTATAACTCATTTGCAGTGGGTACAAAAATTGGTCGCTCACAAGCAGGTGCTAAACGTTATCAACTGTCTGGCGTACCAGCCGTCGTTGTACAAGGCAAATATGTGGTAACTGGTGAAGATGCTAAAGTACCTAAAGTTGTTGAATATTTAATCGATAAAGCGCGTGCTGAGAAAAAATAATTGAAGCAAGTGCAAATCGAAACAGCCTAGTGAACCTAGTGATACATACAATGTGAATCACTAGGTGATACAAAAAAGCCAATCATAATTGATTGGCTTTTTTTATGCTTTAAAATCTAATCGATATTATTATGTGTGTCTATTTTTTCAACTGCGACAAAATCGCCACTTCGCGTATATAGCTTGCCAAATCTTCTTTCGATTCTGCCAGTAGCTCATCGTCTTGCATATGCTTGGCATACTCAATCCATAGCAGTAATTGATACATACTGTTGTGCTCAGAAGCCTTATATTGCTTGACGAACTGTTTGAGCGTTCCTTCATCATTGATATTTAGACGATCGTACCAGCTTTCTATTTTAGAGACTTGCTCTTTTGGAAAGAATGCATCAAACAATGCTTTGACAAGTTCGTGGCGGTTTTCTTCACTGATAAGTTTGCCGACGCGCTTAGTCTGGCGGTTGCGGGCATTAGCACTGGTAATGTCAGCCAATGCCATGAGCTCAGCCATAAAGTAATCACTGGCGGGTAGAGTCTTTAGTTGCTTTTTTGATAAGCTTGCGAGCGGTATAGACAATTGCTGTAAACGCTCATGGGCTTTTTTGAGTTCTGTGCGCGAGACGCGCATGTCCTGTTCTTTCCAGTCGATCATAAAAGCGTTCCAAAATAATAAGTAATAAAATGAATAGGGTCTAAATGGATTACCAACGGCTTTTTTCGCGGTGCTTTGCCAATACTTTGACGCCTTGTGGCATGGTATCAGTGAGGCGGCGCTGCAGGTGATCAGTAATAAATACTGAACGATGTTTACCGCCTGTACAGCCAATGGCAACGGTTACCGTATGACGATTATTGTGCAAGAACTCGGGCAGCCAGCGCGTCAAAAACTTATCAATGTCATTGAGCATCTCTGTCACTTCAGGATAGTCGCTAAAAAAGGCATCTACTTCAATGTCGAGACCAGTCGATGCGCGCAGCTTGGGATTCCAGTGCGGATTGGGTAAAATCCTAACGTCAAATACAAAGTCCGCATCAATGGGACTGCCGTATTTAAAACCAAAAGACAGCAAGTTGATGACGATTTGATTGTCTACACCAACATGTTCGCGCAAGCTATCTTTTAGCTGATGGATATTTAAACTACTAGTATCAATGGTGATATCTGCATGAGCAGAAATTGGCTCTAACAGCTCCACTTCTTTTTTGAGTGCAGCAGGCAAATTAAATGCAATATGTCTGGCGTTGTCGCTATCGACATCTTGAGACATTAGTGGATGGACGCGGCGCGTCGAATTAAAACGTGCAATTAGCGTACTCTCTTGCGCTGTCACATATAGGACTTGTACTGCCTGCGCCCCATAAGTTTTTCGTAATAACTCATGTGTCGCTGCAAAGTTAGACAGATCAGCGCGCGGCGTGCGAATATCAACCCCAAGGGCAATACGATTGATACCGCTCTCACCAATCAGCTTGTGTGCCGCATTAGGTAACAATGACAAGGGTAGATTATCAATAGAATAATATCCCAGATCTTCTAGGATATTCAGCACCGAGGTTTTCCCCGATCCTGAACGACCTGATACCACCAAGATGCTGAGCTTATCGGTTGATACTTGAGGCGTTGTCGATGCTGTATTATTATCGCTTTGATCCTGACGTGTATCCATGCTCTATTCATCCCATCTAATACATTACGGTATAAAAAAGCTAACCCATTGCTATTAACTGATTAATAGCCACTAACTGATTGTCCAATAACCGTGCACGCCCTAACCAAGCTGCGACCAAAATAACGAGATTTTTATTTTCTGCATTGAAGACTACTGAATCATTAGTCGTAGCGCCTAGATCTTCAGTTTTTACTTCTAGATAATCAATCACAAAACCTGCGTCGCTAATACGCTTGTGCGTGTTTGTTAGCAATGTTTGAAACGCCTGCTGACTAATCCCACTATCTGTTAATTTTTCGGCTAAATCTTGTAATGCTTGATGCAATATAGGCGCCGTATTTCTTTCAGATGTGCTTAAGTACTGATTGCGCGATGACAGTGCTAGCCCATCATCAGAACGAACAATAGGGGCGTCGATGATCTCGATGGGATAGCTCAAATCACGCACTAACTGCTTAATGATAGCCAGCTGCTGGTAATCTTTTTGTCCAAAGACGGCGATATCTGGTTGTACAATATTGAATAGCTTGGAGACCACAATACCTACACCATCAAAATGACCGGGACGTGATTGACCGCATAATTGATTGGCAATCTCACCAGCCAACACGCTGGTGGGTGGTGGTAATACGGGATACATCTCTTCGATACTAGGGGCAAACACGTAATCTGTATCCACTGTCGCAAGCTTAGCCACGTCTTCGTCTAACGTACGCGGATAACTGTCAAAATCTTCACCCACGCCAAACTGAGTAGGATTCACAAAAATGCTCACGACAACCACATCCGCATGCTGCTTGGCAATTTTTACCAGCTCAAGATGACCGTCATGCAGATTGCCCATCGTTGGTACTAGAGCAATACGCTGCACACCTTTTTCCTTGGTATGCTGCTGACCACGGCAAGACTGCAAAACCTCACGTAACGACGAGATATGATGATGAATGATAGGAGACATGGTAATTTTTTCTTTTATTAAAGCGTTCTGTTATGTAAAAGCGTCAACGAGATTAATCGAATTGATGTTGTTCAGTCGGAAAGCTGCCTTCACGTACTGACTGTTGATACAAAGCAAAAGCGCCCTCGATACTGTGTGCGTCATTGCGTTCATCCGTCAGAAAATCATGTACAAAGCGTGGCACACGCCCATATACCATACCAAGCATGTCATGCATAACGAGTACCTGACCGTCGGTATCTGCGCCTGCTCCGATACCGATAACAGGTACCTCGACCGCTTCTGTGACTGCCTTTGCCAGTGCTGCTGGAACACATTCCAACACTAATAGCGCCGCACCTGCATCAACGACCGCTTTAGCATCAGCGAGTAATTTTTCAGCCGCTTCATCACCACGACCTTGAATTTTATAACCCCCAAAAACATTAACTGATTGCGGTGTCAGACCGAGATGTACACAAGTTGGTGTCCCTGCTTGCGCTAAGGTAGTAACCAGTTCACAAAGCTCATTGCCGCCTTCAATTTTGATTACATGCGCGCCTGCCTGCATCAGTTGACGACTATTGGCAATGGCTTCTGGCAATGTCGCATAGCTCATGAACGGTAGATCAGCCAGTATCAGAGCATGTTTGTTGCTACGGGCAATATTGGCGGTATGATAAGCCATATCGTTGATTGTCACAGGTATTGTCGAGTCATGGCCTTGCACGACCATCCCTAAGCTATCACCAATCAAAATCGTATCGATCTGCGCGTTATCCATCATCCGTGCAAACATTGAGTCATAGCACGTCAAACACGTAAACTTGGTGCCGTCTTTTTTAAATTTATTTAAAGTAGATAACGTTGTCATATGACCCTCAATTAACTTGTAACACCTTTAATTATTGATATTGCTAGCTGTAATTTTGCTGGCAATTGATTACGCTCTCATCGCATAACTTTGAACATTGACTATGGTTTATTTGATATCAAGCATCTGATAGTAGCTTTAAGCCTGTCCAATCGCAGCTTTGTGGATAGTCACCTATTGGTTTGTCTAGTATAGTCAAATGTGGTGCCAGCTCTCGTAGTGGTATCAGGACAAAATTACGCTCGCCTAGGCCTGCATGTGGAATCGTTAGCTGCGGTTCAGCGACTTGTATATCTCCATACAACAAAATATCGACATCCAGGCTGCGTTCACCCCAATGACGTAAGCGTGCTCGCTTGGCCGACATTTCTAACTGCTGACAAAAGCCAAGCAAATCGAAAGGACTCATCATTGTCTCAAAACCAGCAACTGCGTTAACAAAGTCTGGCTGATCCTGTGGTCCCATTGGCACTGATGCATAAAAAGAAGATACCGTCACTTTACGTATCTTCTCATGATTCTGCATATTTTTAAGCGCTTGCTGCAAATGCTCTATAGGTGACCCTAGCTCGTTAGACAAGTTGCTACCTAAGCCCACATAGCAGGTGAACCAAATGGTCTCGTCAATGCTATTAGTTGCTGATATAGATGTGTTGCTACCCGATACGTTGCCACTATCAAAACTACTTTTACTCATCCTACCACCATTTACAAATCATCCTGAGAACATTAAGCGTTATCGGTACTAGGCTGACGACGGCGACGCTTTGATGGTACAGGGCCTTTACTCTCAGTCACTTTGATAGCAGAGAGTTGGTCACTCGCCATTTGACTGGGTTGAGCAGGTTTATCAGTAGTCGTTTTAGCTGGTCCTTTAGCTCTTGCAGGTGTAACGACTTTCTTTGCTTCGGTATTTGTCGCTTCTTTGACATCAGCTTTACCAGTCGACTGAGCAACTTGTTTAGGTGCTTTTTTCGCATACTTTGCTGTTGGCTTTGCTTTATCGTTACTGCCTTTCATCTCGATAATATTTGCACTATCTACAGTAGGCTCGCGGCGACGACGCTTATGCGGAATTGGCTCGTTATTCATACTCACCAATGCAGGTGACCTTGCGATCGAGCGCGTTGGTTTTGCCTGACTAGACAATGAATTAGTCTCTGGCAGATCAGTTTTATTAGGCTGATTCCTATTCTGACGATCAGCTTTGGCTGTTTGCTGCGGTGCATCGCTATCAATAGATGCTCGCTTCTGCGTCGCTTCTTGCTTGTTTACAGGCGTCTTACTGCGCTTTGACGCTTTATCATCTGATAGCTGCTTCCGTAATGGCGGCACGACATTATCGTGCTCTATTACAAACAGCGGCGCAGGTTTAGACTGATGGCGTTTTTTTGCTGATTGATCGTTGCTACTGAGCGATAACTGTTGTAGCTGTGCAAGCTCGCTGCTATCTTGTTTCACTTGCTGCGTGTCGTTATGCTTACTACCATTTTGACCTGTTTTAGCTTGGCTGGTAGCGCGGCGACGACGTGCTGGAATATTCGATGGATCGTTTACCATTGTCTGATCATTCCTTCCCTGCTCAGCACTATTACTGGCTTTGCTTTGTTTAGCGCTGTTTTGATTAGATGATGCATTATCAATGGTATTGGCTTCTGGCTTTTGACGATTGCGTCCGCGACCACGTTGTCCTTTTTTGTAGGCACCGCGGCGAATGTTTTCGTCAAAATCATCAATCGCCTGTTGTTGCTCGCGCTCAGACAATGTCTGATATGTCTGCCACCAGTCACCCATATCATTGGTCGACTCTGATAGCGGGTGCTCAGCATCACCGCACTGTTCGCGCAATAACAAAAAGTCAAAACCTGCACGAAAGCGTGGATGCTCAGAGAGCTGAACAATTTGTTTGCTACGAGGAGCGGCAAGTTTTGGCTGCAATATCCAAATATCACGAATAAACTGCTCAGCGAATTTTGGAATTGCTGTCTTGATACGTTGACGGTCAATGACTTTGCCAGCCGCATGCATTTGTGCTTCCGCAAACGGCATGTTGCGCTTTTTGGCTTTTGCCAGTTGATGTAAATAGTTTTCCCACAGCAGCGCAGCATAGAAAAATGCTGGATTAATACTTTTGCCAGCAGCAATACGCTTATCAGTATTGATCGCTACTTGGTTGACCAAGGCGCTTGGCTCGGCTGGTGGATAAATGATAAGACTATCAATGGCACCTGACTCAAAAAGTAACGGCAACAGTGGCACTAAATAACCACCAGTAAACATTTTTTGCGTTTCATCATAGAGTCGATGCGGTGATATCTGCTCAAGCAGTGCCCAATTACCATCATGGAATTGCTCAGCCAATGCGTCATCAAACTCAAAGCCTAATTTTGCCTTAAAACGCAGGGCACGGAGCAAGCGCACAGGATCTTCTTCAATACGCACTGGCGCATTACCTAACAGGCGAATGACTCTATTATCGATGTCTTCCAGCGCACCGCAAAAGTCATGGACGACGCCTTTGAGCGGTTGATAATAGAGCGCATTGATAGAAAAGTCACGGCGAGAAAAATCTTGTTGAATATCGCCCCAAACATTGTCGCGCAGGATCATACCATCACGATTGGTATTGGCATCGCTGGTTGGCGGACCGCGAAAAGTAGCCACTTCAATCAACTCGCGACCGGAATATACATGCGCTAGCTGAAAGCGACGACCGATAATACGGCAACGCTTACCAAAGACATCTTTGATCTCATGTGGTTTGGCATCAGTAACAGCGTCAAAGTCTTTCGGGCGCAGACCCAGTAAAGTATCGCGCACACCACCACCGACGATATAGGCATCAAACCCAGCTCGGGTCAATGTGGCAATCACTTCAGTAATGGAATTGGGTAATTCAGATTTGTTCAGTTCTAACTGCTTGGCGGCACGCTCGGCCATGCATCTACTCCTCGCCGGTATTCTTTAACTACCCCTGAATAACACAGCGTTTATCAGGCGGATGTACCCGCTAGTTTAACAAATTTTGGACGTACTGGGGGTGTTATGACATTTACTTACATGCTATTTTGTCAATATTAGGATTAATTAATGCAAAACGCAGCTATTAATCCACTACGCTTAAACGCTTTTGATTTTTCTCAACTGTTTTCGCCCCAATCCCTTTTACTTTTTCTAACTCGTCAACAGTCCTAAAACCACCAAACATGTCACGATATAAAATTATCGCCTGCGCCTTACTACTGCCAATGCCATCTAGTGACACCAGCTCACCTTCACTGGCTCTATTAATATTGATTAATTTTTGCTCACGCGCTTGTATCACAGATTGCTCTTTTGCGATCAAGTACTCATAGGCGCGTTTAGGATCATTAAAACAGGGCTCAGAGGCATTAGCCTCAATAGTTATACCGACAGTCGATACGAGACTAAAGACCGCTATCATAATCATTCTGGTAAATGACGCTTTATGCTGAGCGTTCATGTTGTTTCGCCGCTTCCCATAGTGAATCCATTTCTGTTATATCGCTGTCCTCGACACGCTTGCCACTCGCTGCCAATTGCTCTTCGATATAGCCAAAGCGAGATTTGAATTTGTGCACGCAGGTTAAAGTCGCTGCTTCTGCATCGAGGTTTAGTTTACGTGCGACATTGACGAGCGCAAACATGCAGTCACCCAATTCTTTTTCGACCTCTCTGATATTGGCCTTGACCTCAGCTGTGGGTTTATCTGTTAGCTCATGCTTTAGCTCGGCAATCTCTTCGTCTAGCTTTTCGACTGCACCAGCAACACCATCCCAATCAAAACCCAGCATTGACGCTTGTTTTTGCACATCTTGTGCCTGCATTAAGGCACTACCCGCTTTCACTTGATCTAAGCGACGTTTTGATTTACCACGTGCTTCGCGTGCTTGCTGTTCTTCCAACTTGATTTCATCCCAGCGCTCTTTTACCGCAGCGTCGTCTTGTAGCGTTTCAGCCTCAAACACATGTGGATGACGACGAACTAACTTCTCTTGCAAAGTACTGATGACATCGCTCATATCAAAGCGTCTTTGCTCAGCATACATCTGACAATGAAACACCACTTGCAGTAGCACATCGCCAAGCTCGCCCTTGATATCTTCGTCATCGTCGCTTTGTACGGCTTCGCCTAGCTCATAAGCCTCTTCGATAGCATAAGGAATAAGGCTATGATTGGTTTGCTTTTTGTCCCACGGACAGTCTGCTCTTAATCGTGCCATCAACGCTAAAAGATCATCGAGCGATCCGCTAGGGGCTGGTGTTCCTTGTACCGGCTTC
Source organism: Psychrobacter sp. PP-21 (assembly GCF_033790785.1). NCBI lineage: Bacteria > Pseudomonadati > Pseudomonadota > Gammaproteobacteria > Moraxellales > Moraxellaceae > Psychrobacter > Psychrobacter sp. PP-21. Next base: position 21,491 of record NZ_JAMYEB010000003.1, read on the forward strand.
GGCTCGGTAGTAGTATTCACAATACTCATGATGGTAACTCTTATAATTTTATGGGTTAATTATCTACTTAACAGAACGTGTCGCTTATTATTTTATAACTCAATGTGGCGTATATTTGATTTGCATGGTTGATGGGCATATATTTTGACCCTACCTATCGACACACGCCTCACACCTTTAGTAGTTAGTGTATCATTGAACACAACTTGATTTATAATCGTGCTACGCGCGTTTTAACTCTATCACCGCTCATTCCCAAGGAATTTTATCATTATGTCAACTTCTGCTGCCACCAGCTATCAACCTGCAACGGAATTTACTCCTATTACTATTGGTTCGTTTAAAGCATACGATATTCGCGGCGAGCTGGGCGTCAGTTTAGATGAAGACATAGCCTATCGTATCGGACGAGCATTCGCACAGATTTTGTATCAGCGTTATCAGGCAGCAGTGAAGGCTCAGAATAATGATATGACAGCTCTGAAGCCAGCTATCACTATTGGTAGCGATATTCGTCATTCTAGTGAGCAATTAAAACAAGCCGCCATTCAAGGAATAATGGATGCCGGTGTCGACGTTATTGATTTGGGTATGAGCGGTACTGAAGAAGTGTATTTTGCTACCAGCCATTACGACACGCTTGGCGGTATCGAAGTCACTGCCAGCCACAACCCTATCAACTACAATGGCCTAAAACTGGTCAAAGAGCATTCAAAACCAATCAGTGCTGATGATGGGTTGGCAGAGATTCAGGCATTGGCAGAATCGGGACAGTTCACTACAGACAACCAATCAGGTAAATTGCAGTTATTGACCGATAAAAGCGCGTACATCGATCATGTTATGACTTTTATCGATACTGATAAGCTCAAGCCACTCAAGCTGGTGATCAACTCAGGCAATGGCAGCGCAGGTCCTGTGGTCGATTTACTAATCGATCAATTGTCCCAAGCTGGTGCACCTATTGAAGTGATTAAGCTGCACCATACCCCTGATGGTAGCTTCCCTAATGGCATCCCTAATCCAATGATTGAAGCCAATAGAGTGGCCACTCAGCAAGCGGTTTTGGATAACAACGCCGACCTTGGTATTGCTTTTGATGGGGATTTTGATCGCTGCTTCTTATTTGATGAGCGAGGTGAGTTTATCGATGGTAGCTACGTCGTTGGCATGCTCGCCCAAGCGTTTTTGAATAAACATCAAGAACAAAGCGAATCAATCGTCTATGATCCACGTGTCATTTATAATACTGAAGCGGTGATAGGAAAGCACAACGGCAAGGCTGTCATCAGTAAATCTGGACACTCATTTATCAAGCAAGTCATGCGCAGCTCGGGTGCCGTGTATGGTGGTGAGATGTCTGCTCATCACTATTTCCGTGACTTTTTCTATTGCGATAGCGGTATGATTCCGTGGCTATTGACGATTGAGCTTCTGTCTGTCACTGGCAAGACCTTATCAGAATTAGTCACAGGCTATATTGAAAATTACCCAAGCTCAGGTGAATTAAACTTTCGCCTGACCACCCTCGATGCACCAACCATTATTGATGCCATTGAAGAAAAATTTAGTGTGGATAATCCTACCAAATCAACTCTAGATGGTTTAAGTCTGAACTTTGGTGACTGGCGCTTTAATTTACGTGCATCGAATACCGAACCACTTATTAGATTGAATATCGAGAGTCGTGGTGATAAAGAACTGCTGACCACTAAAACTCAAGCTATTCAGCAATGGCTAGCGGATAAAGGAGCTGTGCTCGCATAGCCTCATCGTTTAGTGCTGATTAGACATTCAAAAAACGCTCACTAATGCTATTTAGTGAGCGTTTTTTGATTAATATGTATTGTGAAAACTATGAAAACAAGCTATTTGGATCGGCCAATACCCATATAGTCCCCTACCAAATCATTGATTTGCGTTCGAGTGAGAGCGTTTTGTGCATCAAATATAGGTATCGCTTGCTGATTTATTTTGGCAATATCCAACTGATCTCGCGGTGACCAACTGATAATAAAAATAGCGTTGGCATCGTGCAAACTTTCGTAAGGGTTAGCAATCAATTTGAGTAATGGCTGCTGTTGATAGCGTTCGGCAAGTTCGGCCTGCGCCTTATCACCGTACACCAACGTACGAATATTATAAGACCATAACAATGCCAATAGTGGATGAATGGCTGACCCTGCAGTACGTCCTGAACCTGACTTGTAGCTACCACCCCAAATCATGACGGTTTTGTTATCAATAAACCCATCAAAATATTGCCAAAACTTACGAAATATCAATTCTTTTTGATCTTTGTTGATATGTACGACAGACTCTAATAAAGGCATATCCAAACTGTTTATTTTGCTCGACTGCTGCAACTTGGTCAGCTCGGTAGGTAGGGTGTTACCACCGAATCCCCATCCCGCCTGCAGATAGCTGCTGCCTACACGCTCATCTAACCCCATTATACGACTGACCTGACTGATATCAACGTTCTGACTATCAGCCAAGCGTGACATTTCATTCATAAAACTCACTCGGGTTGCCAGCATCGCCATGATACTACTACGAGCAAACTCAATCGTTGCGATATCAGCATAATGAGCAGCACGCGCATGCTGCATCAACGGTTTTAACACCTGTAGTTGTTGACTACTACTCGCTGTTTTTTCACCCAATAGCCATAGCGAAGGGTTCAACATCGAGCTATACGCATCCCCATCTTGTAAGAATATGAAAGGTATATAATACACCCATGCACGCTGCAAATGCTGAGCCAGTTCCGATACATGACCTAGCTGTTCAATACCACTCATAATAACCGGTATCTTCTGCTGATGGCTGTGATTAAAAGCGGTAATCCAGCTGTCCTCTATCCATACTGACTTAGCGCTATCAAGAAACAACCAATACAATGCCGCAAGACTCTGCGTATCAGCTTCATTGTGACTTGCAGACTCATAGTGTGCTATTACTGTCTCCGCATTGGCTGGCAATGCTTTACTAATGATGACTTGCTGTTGCTCATACATCTGCCACAATGCTTGCAAATGATGTTCAAAACCATACTGTTGTATCTGCTCAGTCAATAGATCTATATCTGCATAAAGATGCACACGCTGTCCAAGGCTTGCCAGCACGACCGCACTGGTAATCGCTTCTATACTATGACCAATGAGCACACTGACTGCAGGCTCACTCATTTGATTGGTTTCAGATATGTTTTCATATTTAGGCATATAACTGTCATTTGTGGCAGTCTCCATAAGCGTACTTTCCTGTATTGTTGACCCATAACCGTTATTAGGACAACTTTTTAATATGTTGTAATAATTGGTCAGTAGACGTATCAAATTGACCTTGAGACTCTTTTTGCATGGCATCATGGACAGACTCTGCCATTTGTTTACCCATCTCAACGCCCCACTGGTCAAACGGGTTAATATCCCAAATACTAGCCATCACGTAAACTTTGTGTTCGTAGAGCGCTATCAGTGCTCCTAAACTATGCGGTGTCAGCTCATCAATAAGCAATGTGGTTGATGGTTGATTACCACGGTAGTACTTGTATTTATCTACACGAGATACTGTTGTTTGATCGACCAGTTCGGTCACAGCAGCATTACCAAATGCCAGTACCCGACTTTGCGCCAGACAATTGGCTAAAGATAGTTCATGCTGCTGCTGTAATGAAGTGTTTTGCGCCTGATCACTATAACGACGTACGCAAGCGATAAAATCACAAGAGACTTGCTGCGTTCCTTGATGCAAGAGTTGATAAAAGGCATGCTGGGCGTTTGAACCAATTTCTCCCCACAGAATCGGACAAGTATCATAATCAATATGATTGCCATACTGAGTGACCGACTTACCATTGCTTTCCATCTCAAGCTGGGTAAGATAGCTCGGTAAATAACCTAGCCTGCCATCATAAGGCAATACCGTATGGGCACTTACTTTCAAAAAAGTACTGTTCCATACTGCTAGTAATCCTAACAATACTGGTAGGTTGTCCGCAAAATCAGCTTGTGCAAAGTGCTCATCCATACTATGTGCACCGCTTAACAGCTCTTTGAACCCAGCCATACCAATACGGATAGCGATGGCAAGCCCAATCGCCGACCATAACGAAAAGCGCCCGCCTACCCACTCCCAAAGCTCTAGCTGATGCTCAGGGTGAATCCCCCATGTATCCATCTTTGCACTGTTGGCCGAGATGCCAATAAAGTGTCGGCGTAGCACACTATCTTCTGTACCGGCACGCCGTTTCGCTGTGGCAAGTAACCATGATAGTGCTGTTCTAGCATTGGATAGCGTATCAACTGTGCCAAAAGATTTAGAAGAAATAATAAATAAAGTGGTTTCAGGATTTAAGTGCTTGAGCAAATTATCGAGCTGAGTACCATCCATATTGGAGACGAAATGTACCTCGATACTAGTATCTGCCCACTCATCAAGCGCAGTAGTTGCCATCAGTGGTCCAAGGTCGGAACCACCGACTCCAATATTGACAACATCGGTGATGGCTTTTCCCGAGAACCCACGCCACGTTCCGCTACGAACACGCTCGGATAGTCTCGCCACCTGCCCTAGGCTGTGATGTACATCAGCAACAATATTTTGCTCACCTGCTTGTAGCTTTGCCGTCTCAGGTAGACGCAATGCTGTATGTAACGCCGCACGCTCTTCACTGTTATTGACCATCGCACCTTGCATAAGCGCATCAATTCGAGAGTGCAACTCACAGCTGTCTGCTAGCTGTAATAAACTGTCTACTACCTGCTCATCTATGCACTGTTTGCTATAGTCCATATACAATGCACCCGCTTGGGTACTAAAGCGTGTCGTACGGCTATCATCTTGCACAAATAAATCTGCCAGCGACCATGAGCGCAATGCAAGCGATTGTAAGTGACCCCAATGCTCAGAGTCACGAGCACGCTTATACTTTTTATTGCCTTTTATCTCTTCCATCGTTCACTTATCGTCCGCTAGTTGCTGCTCGGCAAAGTAGATAAACGCCTGCATATATGAGCGCATATCACCTGCGTCATAACTATTACCGAGCATAGTGGTGACATGCACGCCGTACTTACTAATCAAAGCATCAATCGCATCCGTTAGTTGAATTTCACCACCGACTGAGGCTTTGGTATTGGCCAGATAGTCAAAAATATGATTGCTAAAGATATAACGGCCTACAACCGCCAGTTTCGAAGGCGCTTCTGCTAAGTTTGGCTTTTCCACAAAACCTGCAACTTTAAAGCTAGTATTAGCATCTACGTGGTCGTTCACTTCACTATTATTACTCAGTTTAGCGATACCATATTTATGCACATCCTCATCTGCCACTTGATCAACCAATATCTGTGAATGACCATCTTTAGCAAATGCATCGATCATAAAAGCCAAATTATCAGCCGACATGTCATTAGTAAACGGATCAAGCACAACATCTGGAAGCAATACCGCAAAATCATGCTCACCGATGATTGGACGTGCTGACAATACCGCATGCCCTAGACCCAAAGCTTTACCTTGACGTATCATCGATACTGTGACGTCTTCTGGTAGCCAGTTCAAGCTGTCAGCCAGCTCATCTTTACCTTTATGGCGCAGTTGGTTATCGAGCTCAGAATTGATATCAAAGTAGTTTTCAATTGCGCTTTTTTGTGCATGACCGACCAAGACGATATGCTTAATACCCGCAGCGATGGCCTCCTCGATCACGTAATGAATAGCTGGACGATTACCTAAAGGCAACAACTCTTTAGGTACAGATTTAGACAGAGGCAACATACGAGTACCAAAGCCTGCGACGGGGATAACAGCATGCGTTATTTTATTCATAGTTTTTTAGCTATATTAAAAAGATGAGTTTAGAGAAGAATGTTAAATGAGTAATAGGATTTCATAAATCTTAAGACATAGTATATCCATTTGGATTCATACTCTGCCAGTGCCATGTATCTTTACACATATCGGCAATTGATAGTTCTGCTTGCCAACCTAATAAATTCTTCGCTTTCTCCGAACTGGCATAGCAACTGGCAATATCGCCTGCACGTCGAGACGCAAACTGGTAAGGTATAGCTTGTCCAGACACGTCAGAGAATGTGGATATTAGCTCTAATACAGAAGTACCTTTACCAGTTCCTAAGTTGATAGGTAAAAACCCAATTGGACTGGCTGTATTTGAATAGATTTCTGAACTAGTTTGCTGCTCTAAATAGTCAAGCGCTGCTACATGACCTTGAGCCAAGTCGCTCACATGTATAAAGTCACGTACACCAGTCCCATCAATAGTAGAGTAATCATTACCGAAAATGCTTAGCTTTTCGAGCTTACCGATAGCAACCTGCGAAACATAAGGCATGAGGTTGTTTGGAATATCATTTGGATCTTCACCAATCTGTCCTGATGTGTGTGCCCCTACAGGATTAAAATACCGTAAAGAAATAAGATTCCAACTGTCATCTGATACCGCGAGGTCTTCTAGTATGTACTCTACAGCAAGCTTACTTTGTCCGTATGGATTGGTACAGGAACGTTTCGAGCTCTCCTCGATAGGTAAGGTATCGGGTTCTCCATATACAGTTGCAGATGATGAGAAAACTAAGTTTTTCACATTATACTCTGACATGACCTCTAGCAAAGTAATGGTACCGCTAACATTGTTATTATAGTACAACAATGGTTTGACGACTGATTCGCCAACAGCTTTTAACCCAGCAAAGTGAATCACCCCAAAGAACTCATGCAAAGCAAAAACTTCTCTAAGCAACTCATGATCTCGAATATCACCTTCGACAAACTCAATCGTCTCTCCAATAAGAGTAGAGACACGGTTAATTGCTTCACGGCTACTATTAGATAAGTTATCGTACACGACAATATCATAACCAGCTTCATGTAAAGCTATACAAGTGTGCGAACCGATATATCCAGCACCGCCAGTGACTAATATTTTGTTTTTCATAAAGTTTTCAGACATAAAAAAGACACCCCATTGTAGGGGTGCCCTCTCAACATTTCAACAAAGTTTTGGTAGTTAGTAGGCTTTTGCCTATCTTACCAACCAGTAACTTCTTTTAGCTTGTCACCAAGCTTAGATGGGTCACGCGTATACGCGATACCAGCATCTTCAAACGCTTTGAATTTCTCTTCAGCAGTACCTTGACCACCAGAAATGATAGCGCCAGCATGACCCATGCGCTTGCCTTCTGGAGCGGTAACACCAGCGATATAACCAACAACTGGCTTGGTTACATGGTCTTTGATGTAAGCAGCAGCTTCTTCTTCAGCAGTACCACCAATCTCACCGATTAGGATAATCGCTTCAGTTTGTGGATCAGCTTCGAATAGTTTTAGAGCATCAATCTGGTTCATACCAGGGATAGGATCGCCACCGATACCGATACACGTTGACTGACCAAAACCAAGCTTAGTTGTTTGAGCAACCGCTTCATAAGTCAGCGTACCAGAGCGTGAGATGATGCCCACTTTACCTGGCTGATGGATATGGCCTGGCATGATGCCAATTTTGCACTGACCTGGAGTGATAACGCCTGGGCAGTTAGGACCAACCAAACGTACGTCGCCCGCTTCTTCAAGATAGCGTTTTGCTTTTAGCATATCGATAGTCGGTACGCCTTCAGTGATCACAACGATCAACTTAACGCCAGCATCGATTGCTTCAACGATAGAGTCTAGTACAAATGGTGCTGGTACGTAGATGACAGAAGCGTCAGCTTGAGTCGCTTCCATAGCCTCCGCCATAGTGTTAAATACTGGTAGGCCTAGGTGCGTTTGACCGCCTTTACCTGGAGTCACACCACCAACAACTTTGGTACCATATTCGATGGCTTGCTCAGAATGGAACGTACCATTTTTACCAGTAAAACCCTGTACCAATACTTTGGTATCTTTATCGATTAATACACTCATTATATTTTCCTTGTATTCGGTTGTCTTGCAATAGTGGTCTTTATAACTCTTATTATCAGATATTGATAACCAATCTTTGTTATAAAAACCACTATTACGATTTGACTACTATGCTTAAAGACTTAGGCTTTAACAGCATCGACAATTTTTTGAGCCGCGTCAGATAGACCTTGAGCTGAAATCAGTTTTAGACCAGACTCTTCTAGGATCTGTGCGCCTTTCTCAGCGTTGTTACCTTCTAAACGAACAACAACTGGTACTTGCACATCAACTTCTTTGATAGCAGCGATGATAGCTTCTGCAATCATGTCACAACGTACGATACCGCCAAAGATGTTGATTAGAACCCCTTCAACACTGCTGTCTTCTAGAATGATTTTGAACGCTTCAACAACGCGATCTTTGGTTGCGCCGCCGCCAACGTCCAAGAAGTTAGCAGGCTTGCCGCCATACAACTTGATGATATCCATGGTCGCCATTGCAAGACCAGCACCATTAACCATACAACCGATGTTACCTTCTAGTGCAACATAGTTTAGGTCAAACTCAGCGGCTTTCAGCTCACGCTCATTTTCTTGCGTCTTGTCTTGTAGCGCTGCAATTTTAGGCAGACGATATAGTGCGTTTGAGTCGATACCGATTTTGCCATCAACACAAACGATTTCGCCGTTTTCGCGAACAGCTAATGGGTTGATTTCCATTAGGGCAAAGTCATTTTCAACGAATGCTTTATAAGCGCCAGTCATCAATTTAACGAACTGGTTGATTTGCTTGCCCTCTAGACCAAGTTTGAACGCAACGTCACGCGCTTGGAAAGGCATTAAACCAACTAAAGGATCAACATTTACTTTAAAGATTTTTTCTGGAGTGCTGTGTGCTACTTCTTCAATATCTACGCCGCCTTCGGTAGATGCCATGAACGTCACACGACGAGTTGCACGATCAACGACTGCGCCAAGATATAGCTCAGTTTGTACTGGATACATATCTTCTGCAACCAATACGAAGTTTACTGGCTGACCGTCAGCATCAGTTTGGAACGTCACTAGGTTAGTACCGATTAGCTCTTCAGCAACTTGCTTCGCTTCTTCACGAGTTTTAACCAGCTTTACGCCGCCAGCTTTACCGCGACCACCAGCATGTACTTGCGCTTTGATTACCGCAATGTCAGTTGGGGTTTTATCAAAAGCTGCAGCAGCTTCTTCGCCGTTATGGGCGATGATGCCTTCTTGAATTGGCAAACCGTAGCTTTTTAATAGCTCTTTTGCTTGATACTCATGTAAATTCATTGATTGTATCCTTTATTTTTTACAATTAATAAAAAGTGAAATCAAGTACGCACATATATTAAGCATACATATAACGCACTCATGATCGTGGCTATCGCCAACATAGCGATACCACAATCAGGTTGTAAATCGACAATAACTAAATTAACTACTTATTTTTTACGTTTTTTGCGCTGGATAGCATGGATAGCACGGCCGTCTGCAGATAAAGCAGCTTCATGTACTGCTTCTGAGATAGTTGGATGCGCAAATGTCATTAGCTGCAAATCTTCAACACTAGAGACAAATTCCATCGCAATCATACCTTGATGGACAATATCACCAGCACCAGCAGAGATAGCATGCATACCTAATAGACGATCTGTTTTCGCATCAGCGACTACTTTCACAGAGCCTTGAGCTTCACTTTGAGCAAGTGCACGGCCGTTAGCCGCTAAGTTGAACGAGCCTGTTTTGACTTCATAGCCAGCTTCTTCAGCTTCTTGCTCAGTCAAACCTACCCAAGCAATTTCTGGGTGAGTATAAATGACATTGATGATAGTGTCATAGTTAACTTGAGGTTTTTCGCCATGAATACGCTCAACAGCCATCATGCCCTCTTCCATAGCTTTATGCGCAAGCATAGGACCACGGACCAAATCACCGATAGCATAAACACCATCAAGATTGGTTTTACACTGGTCATTGACATCGATAAGGCCACGTTCAGTCAACGTGATACCGCTATCATCGCCAAGCAGTTTTTCAGAATAAGCACGGCGACCAACACAAACGATCAGCTTATCAAAGCTTTCCTCGCTCGATTCGCCTTTGTTTTCACTAGTGACGATAACTTGGTCACCTTGAACTTCAGCGTTGGTTACTTTGGTATCAACACGGATATCCAGACCTTGCTTCTTCAGCATTTTGCCAGCTTCTTTTGAGATATCTTTGTCAGCAGCAGCTAAGAAGCTAGGAAGCGCTTCGTAAACTACTACTTCTGCACCTAGGCGACGCCATACTGAACCAAGCTCAAGACCGATAACACCAGCACCAATAACGCCTAGACGCTTAGGTACTTCAGTGAAGTCAAGTGCGCCAGTTGAATCAACAATACGGTCACCATCAGTTTTGGCAACAGGAATCTCGATAGGCACAGAACCTGCCGCAAGAATAACGTTCTTAGCAGTGATCGTCGTTTCGCTGTCGTCTTCTAGAGCAGTAAATTTGACTTTTTTGTCAGTGCCCGTACCATCAACTAGCGTACCCCAGCCTTGTAGCCAGTCAACACCATTGCCTTTTAGCAACGCTGCAACACCGCCAGTCAATTGCTTGACGATACCTTCTTTACGTTCTATCATTTTTTCGATATTGATAGCAACGTCACCAGTACTGATACCGTGCTCGTCAAGATCATGCTTAGTGGCTTCATAACGATGTGAGCTGTCAAGCAAGGCTTTTGATGGGATACAACCAACGTTTAAGCAAGTGCCACCAAGTGCTGGCTCACCTTTATAAACGCGCTTTTCGATACAGGCAACGCTCATACCGAGTTGACCTGCACGAATAGCCGCTTCGTAACCACCAGGACCGCCGCCGATGACGACTAAATCATAATTGTCTTTCATAGTACGTTCCTATTTTTAATTGTATGTGTCATTTAAATAGATTGTTATCTTAATGATAAATCAGTACGGTCTACACTCTATGGTTAATACACCATATCAGTGAGAAAGACTCACTTATCGTTAGTCGATAGTAAGTCACCGTTTTTAAAATCATTTTCATGTATGTCAGCGGATTAACTGATTGCTGACTGAGCAAAACTATAATCTGTACTAAAGTGAAAAAGCTTGTATCGGCTATTGCCAATACAAGCTTAGAAGCTTACAAGTCTAGTAACAACATGGCTGGGTCTTCGACCAACTCTTTGATAGTTACTAGGAACTGTACGGCCTCTTTACCATCAATCATACGATGGTCATAAGATAGCGCTAGGTACATCATCGGTAGAATTTCAACCTTACCATCAACAGCCATTGGGCGGTCATTGATAGCGTGCATACCCAAGATAGCGGTTTGTGGTGGATTCAAGATAGGCGTTGACATCAATGAACCGAACACACCGCCGTTAGAGATGGTAAAAGTACCACCAGTCATATCTTCTAGACCAAGCTTACCTTGCTGTGCTTTACTACCAAACTCACGGATGGTACTTTCAACATCAGCCATGCTCATACGGTCAGTGTCACGTAATACTGGTACTACTAGACCACGGTCTGATGATACGGCCACACCGATATCATAAAAACCATGATAAACAATGTCATCGCCATCTAGTGACGCATTTACTGCTGGGAAGCGTTTAAGTGCTTCTGTCGCTGCTTTGATAAACAATGACATAAAGCCTAGACGTACGCCATGACGCTTCTCAAATTTTTCTTTGTACTTAGCGCGCATGTCCATCAATGGCTTCATGTTCACTTCGTTAAACGTCGTCAACATCGCTGTGTCTTGTGATGCTGACAATAGACGCTCAGCAACACGCTTGCGCAGACGAGTCATTGGAACGCGTTTTTCTGTACGTTCACCCATTGACTCAGCAACAGGACGACCACTATCAGATTTAATGCTACTGTCCGATTTTAGCGTTGGGTTTGCCATGTCCGTTTTGGTGACACGACCGCCGCGACCACTACCTTCAACTTCTTTAGGATCAACGCCAGACTCTTTTGCCGCTTTGCGAACTGCTGGGCTTTGATCTTTGTGATCTGCTTCGTCTTTTTTGTCAGTCGCTTGTACTGGCTCACCGCCATCTGCAGCTTGCTTTTCTTGTACTGGCGCAGCAGGTTGATCTGTCTCTACCGCTGGTGCTTCGCCTGCACTTGCACCGGCTTCGAACTGTGCAATCAACTCATCAGACAATACTGTGTCATCAACTTGCTTGACGATTTTAGTTACTACACCATCATCAGGTGCAACAACTTCTAGTACTACTTTGTCAGTCTCGATCTCAGCTAGTAGGTCATCACGATTAACTTGTTGACCTTCAGTGACATGCCATTCAACGATTGTGCCATCGGCAACCGATTCTGGAAAAACGGGGGCTTTGATGTCAGCCATCGATATACTCCTTAGATGTGGATATTCATACTTATTATTAAGTCGTGATAGGCAGTCAGTATTCGTTAAAAGTAACGCTTAGATTGTATTAACGGATACTAACTGTCATCGCCTGATTCATTTATCTGCTATAGTCTTTCGATTAGATAACCTGTTACTTAGATAGCTCATCGACACTGATACCAAGACCGCCAGCAATCAATGCTTGCTGCTGCTGAGCATGCAGTTTTGGCGAGCCTGTTGCAGGTGCTGCACTAGGAGGACGTGCCACCGGCTCCATGACTTTTGCCTTAGTTGGATGCGGTACAACAATACGGAACATGTGCGGAGCCAGATAGTACCAAGCGCCTTGGTTCAGTGGTTCTTCTTGCGTCCACACAATCTCAGTCAGATTGCTATATTTCTCAATCTCAGCAACCAAACGTTGCTCTGGTAATGGATAAAGCTGCTCAATACGTACGATAGCAACATGATCAAGACCCAATGCGCGGCGCTGCTCTAGTAGATCGTAATAGACCTTACCGCCACATAACACCATGCGAGTAACTTTGTCTGCGTTGTGGTCGTCCATCTCTGAAATTACAGTTTCAAACTTACCATCAGCAAGCTCTTCTAGATTAGACGTTGCCAACTTATGACGTAGCAAACTCTTTGGTGACATAACGATCAAAGGCTTACGAATCGGGCGTACTGCTTGACGACGCAAGGCATGATAAATTTGCGCAGGCGTCGTTGGCGTAATAACTTGCATATTGTCTTCAGCACATAGCTGTAAGAAGCGCTCAAGACGCGCAGAAGAATGCTCTGGACCTTGACCTTCAAAACCATGTGGCAATAGCATCGTCAAACCACAAACACGCTGCCACTTGGTCTCGCCGCTTGAGATGAACTGATCAATAACGACCTGCGCACCGTTCACGAAGTCACCAAACTGCGCTTCCCAAACAATCAATGCATTCGGTACTGTCGTAGCGTAACCATATTCAAAGGCTAATACTGCTTCCTCTGATAGCAATGAATTGTAGGTAGCAAAGCGTGCTTGCGTTTCACTCATGTGAGCGAGTGGCACGTACATGCTGCCGTCATTGACATTATAGATTTCACTGTGACGATGCGAGAACGTACCACGTCCTACGTCTTCGCCCGTAATGCGTACCAATACATCATCGTTATCGACCAATGATGCATAAGCCAATGTCTCAGCTGCACCCCAGTTAAGAGGCTCTTCACCGGTCTGCATAGCTAGACGCTGTTCAACTACTTTTTGAACTTGGCGCTGTAGCTTGTAGCCCTCTGGCATTTCAGCCATACGGCGTCCGTAAGCTTTTAGCTTTTCGATATCGACACTAGTGTCCCAGTCGTCGACCAATTCGTGACCTAAATAAGGCTTCCAGTCTACAAATAACTGCTCGTTAGGTTCTTGTACTAGTGAGCTTGCAACATAATCACCACGGTCTAAAGATTCACGATAGTCGTCTTCGTATTGCTTTTCTTCTTCGCTATTTAAAAGCCCATCAGCGATAAGCTTCTGTGCATAGATGGTACGTGTCGTAGGCAATTTCTTAATAACTGCATACATCAATGGCTGCGTAGCTGAAGGCTCATCTGCTTCATTATGTCCGTTACGGCGATAGCAGAAAAGATCAATGATGATGTCTTTATCAAACTGATGACGATAATCTAATGCCAACTGAGCTGCAAATACGACTGATTCAGGATCGTCACCGTTCACGTGCAAGATGGGCGCATGTACCATCTTAGCGACGTCAGTACAGTATTCGGTTGAACGAACATCTTCTTGACGGCTAGTGGTGAAGCCAACTTGGTTATTGATAACAATATGTACAGTACCGCCAGTGGTATAAGCACGGGTTTGTGACATTTGGAAGGTTTCTTGAACCACACCTTGACCGGCAAACGCAGCATCACCGTGAATAACGATTGGCAATACTGAATTACCACCAGTATTATCTAACAATGGCTGATCATTACGGCGTACTTGGCGTGCACGTACTGAGCCTTGTAACACTGGTGCAACGATTTCAAGATGAGATGGGTTAAACGCTAGTGCCAAATGCGCTTCACCACCTGGGGTCATCACATTTGATGAAAAACCATTATGGTATTTAACGTCACCTGAGCCTTTTTCTGGTTGTACTTTGCCATCAAATTCGTCAAACAGATCCGCAGGATTTTTACCTAGAATATTGACTAGGAGGTTAAGGCGTCCACGGTGAGCCATACCAATGACCATCTCTTTTGTGCCATAGCCACCAGCACGTTGGATGATTTCGTTGATAGCAGGAATGAAGCTTTCACCGCCCTCTAGACCAAAACGTTTAACGCCCGTATATTTACGTGCTAAGTACTTTTCTAGACCTTCGGCAGCAGTCAGGCGCTCAAGAATAGATAAGCGCTTTTCTTTATCAAATTGGATATAGCCCAAGTTGGTTTCTAAGTATTCTTCCATCCAGCGCTTTTCTGTGCTGGTGGTGACGTGCATGTATTCGATACCAATATGACGGCAGTACACACGCTCCATGATTTCGATAATTTCACGCAATGGCGCTTCATTTTTACCGATTACTAAATCATTGGTTGGGAATACCGTATCGAGATCTGCTTCTGATAAATTATGATAAGCAAGCGTTAGATCTTCTACTTCGGCACGTGGATGCAAATCTAAAGGATCAAGTTTGGCACGGCGATGGCCACGGCGACGATATGCGGAGATTAGTTGCTGTACACCCATTTGCTTTGGATCAGTACAGTTATTTGAGGTACCACTGCTTTGGTCAGTGTTTTCATCACTTATTTTATTCGCGGTCTGATTGCGAGCAAGTAATAAAAATTGGTCCTTAATCGCGTTATGCTTGGCATCGTCTGACGATTTGTACTGTTCAAAGTACGTTTGCCAATCTGTGTCAACACTATCAGGGTCTGTTAGGTACTGCTCGTAAAGAGCTTCTATATAGCTGGCATTATCAGCGGCCAGTTCAGTATGTCCTTGGTCCGCTTTTTCTTTAGTTATACTATTCATAATAATCGTCTATTTGATAGATAAATGAATGGAATCGTGCTTATTATGGTGTCAATCGCTAGATGCTAGGCATATAGACAATTTGTCATATCCCGTTAAATACTATTTGATAAAACACTTTTATCCCTAAGTATTGCCGTCACTATAGAATATTGCCGTCATTGTCTAAAGAAACAAGGGATGCTAAATAGTGATAACAAGTCTTATTGCAATACCTATATTAAAAATAAAATTATTTGTGAACGCTCAGTTTTGTTAACTGACTCGTTTCACAACATTAATTTATATATACTTCTTTTAGCCATAACCGATTGGTAAGTTGTAAGTTATTAACAATCAATTAAACTTTTAGCTAGCCTTTAAAATGGCTGTTAATGCTAAAACATCCTATGTCTACTAGAAATGTTGTCCATCAAGACAGAAATACATTGCTGTATAGCCTATCACGACCATTTTTTGTGACATAGTTTGTTTGTTCAATACTAAGTATTTACGTAATGAATATCTATTATCAATTATACAAGCACAATAATTGTATACATAACGTTTTATTCTATTAATTGATACGTATTACTGAACCACTTGAGTAGCGTTTAATCGTATTCAATATCGTCAAAAACGTAATTATACCAAACTTTTCTCGTGTCTATATCCGATTATATAGATTGATTGTCTATATATTATGTCTTCTTACACACAACCAACGTATTGCATATGGTGTTTTACCAGCTCGATGGCTGAATATTGACCATTTGCGAGTCAAACTTACTGCTTAATTTTCCTGTTGCTGCTGTGATCTAAGACTATATAAGTAAGCCTGCTTGGTATAGAGCCAGTAGAGTATTCACACAAATATATCTAAGTCCGTTCAACTAACAAAAACACCACCTAACGAATAGGTGGTGTTTTTCGTACTGTATCTATTATAACTGACGCGCTTGTAAACTACTAACCGGCTTGATCAATCAACATATTACGTAGATGGCCGATGGCTTTGGTTGGGTTCAAGCCTTTAGGACAAACCGATACACAATTCATGATACCGCGGCAACGGAACAAGCTAAACGGATCGTCTAAACGAGCCAAGCGTGCCTGGGTATCACCATCACGACTATCAGCAACAAAGCGATAAGCGTGCAGTAACGCTGATGGGCCTAGGAACTTGTCAGGGTTCCACCAGAATGATGGACAGCTGGTTGAACAGCACGCACACAAGATACACTCATACAGACCGTTTAGCTTTTCACGCTGTTCAGGTGACTGTAGACGTTCCGTCGGCGGCGCTGGCTGATCATTAATCAAGTACGGGTGTACTTTCTCATATTGTTCGTAGAATTGGTTCATATCAACAACCAAATCACGAACCACTGGCAAACCAGGTAACGGGCGAACCGTTACTTTTTCTGGTAGGGTATTCATGTTGATTAAACATGCTAGACCATTTTTGCCGTTGATGTTCATGCCGTCGGAACCACAAATACCTTCGCGACAAGAGCGACGGAAAGTAATTGTCTCATCTTCTTTCTTTAGGCGTAATAATACGTCAAGCAACATACGATCTGAATCAAGTAATTCAATCGTATAGGTTTGCATGCGCGGCGCTGCGTCCACATCAGGATCGTAGCGGTAGATTTCGATGGTGCGAGTACCTCGGCTCATAATGCTAAACTCCACACGTAGGTGATGGCGGGCATACAAAGACTGCAACATATTAGCGCTGGCTATTAATTGATACTGATAACTAAATATCGAGTATCAATCAATAACTTAGTAACGCTGGCATGAGCATGTAGCTGGCGGTCACCTTTTTAATAAATTAATAAGGGATAGAACGTTGAGACTGCTATTGCATGTTGGCTATGAACCAAGCATGCAATCTAGAGTTAGTAGACGCGAACTTTTGGTTCAATGTAATCAACAGTCAACGGTACTTTGCGAACGGGCTTATAAATAATACGATTGCCTTCAGAATACCATAAAGTATGCTTCATCCAATCGTGGTCGTTACGACCATTTGGTGCGTAATCATCATCTTCTGGACGATCATAGTCAGATACACTGTGCGCGCCGCGACTTTCGTGACGTGTAGCAGCTGATATCATAGTGGCTTTTGCTACTTCGTATAAGTTAGCTACTTCAAAAGCTTCGATGCGTGCTGTGTTGAACACTTGTGATTTATCGCCAAGATGGATTTTTTCGATCTTATCGCCTAGCGCTAGGATTTTCTCAACGCCTTCATCCATCATTGCTTGGGTACGGAATACACTAGCATGCTTTTGCATAGTTGCCCGAATCTCATCAGCCACGTCTTGCGCATTGTAGCCTTCAGTAGACTGTTGCAACTTGTCTAAACGCTTCACTGTAAAATCAAGCACACGTGGATCAAGCGGCTTGTAGTTGTGATCAGCGTGATGGAACTCATCAACGATATGTTTGCCCGCTGCACGGCCGAATACGAGTAGATCAAGTAGTGAATTCGTACCTAAACGGTTGGCACCATGAACACTCACACAAGCACATTCACCGATTGCATAAAGACCTTTAACCACATTGCCTTTAGCATATAGGCCGTCTTCATCAGTACCTGCTTCTAGATCTGGCACAACAACCTGACCATGAATAGTGGTTGGAATACCGCCCATCATGTAATGAATGGTTGGGATTACTGGAATTGGTTCTTTTGTGATGTCGACGTTGGCGAAGTTTTTACCAATCTCAAATACTGATGGCAAACGCTTCATGATGGTTTCAACGCCTAGATGCGTCATATCCATAACGATATGATCAGCATTAGGACCACAACCACGGCCTTCTTTGATCTCTTGGTCCATTGAACGTGATACGAGGTCACGTGGTGCCAAGTCTTTCACGGTTGGTGCATAACGCTCCATGAACGCTTCACCATCTTTATTACGCAAGATAGCGCCTTCACCGCGACAACCTTCAGTCAGTAGTACACCTGCACCATGAACACCAGTTGGATGGAACTGCCAGAATTCCATATCCTGCAATGGGATACCAGCACGTACTGCCATGCCAATACCGTCGCCAGTATTGATATAAGCATTGGTAGACGCTGCAAAGATACGACCCGCACCGCCTGTCGCTAGGACAGTAATTGGTGACTGGAATACCGCAACCGTACCCGTCTCTTGCTCAAGCGCAACGACACCGTTGATGTTACCCGCTTCGTCTTTGATTAGATCAAGGGCAATCCACTCGATAAAGAACTCAGTGCCTTGCTCTAAATTCTTTTGATATAGCGTATGTAGCAGCGCGTGACCTGTACGGTCAGCAGCAGCACAAGCACGTTGTACAGCTTTTTCGCCATAGTTAGATGTATGACCACCGAACGGACGCTGATAAATCGTACCATCTTCGTTACGGTCAAATGGCATGCCCATGTGCTCAAGCTCATAGACTACTTTTGGCGCTTCACGGCACATATACTCGATAGCATCTTGGTCACCCAACCAATCTGATCCTTTTACGGTATCATAGAAGTGGAAGTGCCAGTTGTCATTGCTCATGTTACCCAAACTTGCACCGATACCACCCTGAGCGGCAACCGTGTGCGAACGCGTTGGGAATACTTTGGTAAGGACTGCAACCTTCATGCCCGCTTCCGCTAAATGCAATGAAGCACGCATACCTGAGCCGCCGCCACCAACGATGACTGCATCGTAGTTTAAGGTCTTGATATTACTAATGGTATTGTCTTGTCTAGTTGCCATTACGGTTTTCCTAATGCCTGTTAATGCTCAAAAGTTAATTAAAACTCTTTAAAAAGCTTGTATCACATTTATGAAAGCTCACTATTTGGCTATTTCATAAACTTGTAACATAACAATCTAAACAGTCTGTAACCACTTCATGTGCATATCTATCGTTATACTGGACTAAGCCTACTCAGCTATAATCAGATTAGCTGGTCATCAATGCTAGTCCAATGCTATGACTATTCTTGGCTATCAGCAGATAATTGCAATTATCTTTCCAACCAGTTTATCAGTTGGATATACCTGCTGTTATATATAGATATAAGAGGTATTTGTTCAATGGTTAAACAGCAGCGATACCGAAACCGTTACCCCAAAAAATCATAATGCCCCAAAATAGAAATACTAAAATAGCGATAATCATTAATGACTGTAGTACTAAACGTAAACCTGCTGCGCTTGAGCCTAGCTTGCCTGTCGTAATATAGTCAGTAAATACTGTCCACATACCCACCCAAGCATGACCAGCCAGTGCAAGTACTGCAACTAAACTGAACAAACGCATCGGTAAACTGGTCATAAATGATGACCATTCAATGAAAGTGACATCACCATGGGTCAAAAAGAAGCCCAGCAATATCACGCTATAAACGGCTAAAACAACAGCACTAATACGCTGAATAATCCAATCACGTGAGCCTGAACCTGTCAGACCAGTAGCACTTTTGATTCCTGAATCATTTTTTATCATTAGAACATCACCCATACAAATGACGCGACAACCAAAATCGCGGCGATCACAAAACTGACCATAGAGGCAGTGCGGCCAGATTTTAGCTCTTCGTTCATGCCCATATCAGCAAATAAATGTTTCATACCCATTACGAAATGATAGGCAATAGCGGCAACAAATATCCATGCTAAAAAGCGCACAAGTACGTTGTCAAATACAGTTGCAAAACTCTCAGGCGACGCCAGTGAGTTCTGTAATAACCATAGCATGACAGGAATTAATAAGAATAAAATAATGCCAGAGATACGATGCAAGATAGAGGCGATCGCAATCGGTGAGCGATTAACACTAATCACTTGGCTTAAAGGCAGATCAATAGGTCGGTTGCTTTTCACAGCGGGCATCCTTTTTGCGGTTATACTCCTGTATCTGCTATCGAGGCCTGACATGAATAGTGTCAGATGAGCGTCGAGCAACACACGAGACGAATAAAGTAAGGAAGAGCTAGCTGACTTCTTTTAGTTTGCGCTAAATATGAAGAAAGGATCATGTATATAAAGGTAGTGATAGACTGCTCAATGTCGCTCGTCGAAGTGACAGGCCTATCAAACAACCCATCTATTATACAACAAAGAGAATAAACATGAGTAAGATCGACTAACCAGTCTATTTTTATTAGTCGTATGAAGCGCAAGACAACGTTAATATGTCTTCTACTTCAGAACGAGCCACATACTAAGCAATAGATACTCGTACTCAGCACTTAAAAACAAAATAGTTAATAGGAATACTCAAACCATAGAATTCGGTTTGGTCTATCAAAACACTAGACAATCGTAAATAGGCATATATAAATCAAGCTATAGACGACATTATGTTATGACCGCTTATCAATTTGCACAAGCTAGTGCTAGTTAATTACTACGATTATAAAATGACTGAGCGATAATTACAAACTTATCCCTGAAGCAATAGTAAAACACAGTTATTTAACAAATAAATAGAGATATGTAATACTCAATCTGAAAAGCATTGATCTATATCAAACTTAAGTAGAATTCGATTGGTTTGCTACTCATAACCTAGAAGATTTTAGGCTCAATTTTTATGCATATGTGTTTAGATTTTTGCCAATATTCGAACAATGTTGTACCGATTTTGACATCATAAATGTGGCTGAAAAATGGATAAATTTAAGCAAAATAACCAAACAGACATATTTTGATACAAAAATTACAGCGAATAACCACCGCTAACCCATGCCAATTGGGATGGTAGTCAATAAAAGTTTTTTCAAATCACAAGTGATTGCTGCTAATATACCCTGCGTATTAAATGAGTTAAATTCATTTTGCCGTTTGACCGATGATGACGTGAGGTGTACGTCTGTAGTAATTTTATTCTAACAAGCTAAAACCAATGGAGAGCAATTTATGGCTGATAATAATGCCAAACTAACCGTGAATGGTGAAGAATACGAACTTCCTATTATTAAAGGTACTTTAGGGCGCCCAGTTATCGATGTTGCTGCTCTACAAGATTCGGGCTTCTGGTCTTATGACCCTGGCTTTAAAGTTACTGCTCCTGTTGAATCAAAGATTACTTACATCGACGGCGGTAAAGGCGAGTTACTACACCGTGGCTACCCTATCGACGAGTTAGCAAACAACGCTGAATACCTAGAAGTTGCTTATGCGTTGATTCATGGTGACCTACCAAATAACGAACAAAAAGCAGATTTCTTCGAAAAAATCCGCGAACATACTGCCGTTCATGATCAATTACGCAAGTTCTTTGAAGGCTTCCGCCGTGACGCACATCCTATGGCTATCATGGTTGGTGTCGTTGGTGCCTTATCAGCGTTCTATCATGAAGACCTAGACGTGAGCAATGAAGAACATCGTGAGATCACTGCTATCCGTCTAATTGCTAAGATGCCAACGCTTGCTGCTATGAGTTATAAATACTCACAAGGCGAACCGTTCATGTATCCGCGTAATGACTTTAATTATGCTGAAAACTTCTTGTACATGATGTTTGCAACGCCTGCTGATGTAGACTACAAAACCAATGACGTTATCACTCGCGCCATGGACAAGATCTTTACATTGCACGCTGACCATGAGCAAAACGCCTCTACGTCAACAGTACGTCTAGCTGGCTCTACAGGTGCAAACCCTTATGCATGTATCGCTGCAGGTATTGCTGCGTTATGGGGACCATCACATGGCGGCGCTAACGAAGCTGTTCTTGAGATGCTAGATGAAATCGGTACTGTTGAAAATGTGCCTGAATTCATGGAAAAAGTGAAAAGCCGTGAAGTGAAGCTAATGGGCTTTGGTCACCGTGTTTACAAAAACTTCGATCCACGCGCTCAAGTAATGAAAGAGACTTGTGATGAAGTACTAGAAGCACTAGGTATCAACGATCCTAAGCTTGAGTTGGCGATGGCATTAGAGAAAATCGCACTAGAAGACCCGTTCTTCATCGAGCGTAACCTATATCCAAACGTTGATTTTTACTCTGGTATCATCTTAAAAGCCATTGGTATCCCAACGTCAATGTTTACGGTTATCTTCGCATTGGCTCGTACTTCAGGCTGGATCAGCCACTGGTTAGAGATGCACAGTGCACCATTTAAAATTGGTCGCCCACGTCAGTTATATACTGGTGAAACGCGCCGTGATTTTGTAAAAGTTGAAGATCGCAAGTAAGCTGAGCTGTGTTTGAACAATAAAAAATCCCGCTATTATGCGGGATTTTTTATTGCTCTTTAATAGGTACTATTAGCTCTAGTATGTACATTTGATACTATGTACACGCTATGGTTATTTACTGAAATTCTTTCAAAGTCTGTTCATACTTTGCGATCTGCTCATCATAGCCTTTGATCGTATCATTAAACTTAGTCATGAGCATCTCAAACTCTTGCTGCTGCTGTTGTTTCATCTGCTGCATATCGACTACCTGCTGCGCTTCTATCTGCTCCCATACTTGATGCTGAATAATCAAACGAGCCAGCGCTGGGCTTTTTGCACTTACCCTTCCAGCAATCTCTGCATGTTCAAACAATTGCGGCACTAAAGTCGCTATGTTAATCAGTGTGTCAGAATCCTCTGCACTGAGTGGCGTCGTCACAGGCTGATATAGCGTATCCATCGTTTGTTGATAGCGCTCTATTATCTGCGCTTCAGTCAGTATCACAGGTTTACGTGGCTCCAGACTAATACGCTTTAATACCGTCAAGTCACGCTCACCAACTTCGGTACTGGTATTAATATCAACCGCCGCATCCGAATCTGCATTACTACCCATTGAGCTATTCGATGCTACTGTCTGCTCAGCACTATTAACGTCAGCACCCTCTGACGCACTACCTAACGGCTCATTGTTGCTGTTCTTGCTAGTAGTGTTTTCACCGATGCTGTCAGTCACATTATCGTTAGCATTGTCAGCTGCACCGCCGAGTAAGGACTCATCGCTGTCTGATGCATCTGCCGCTTGCAGTGACTCATACTCTGCTTGAAGACGACGCTGCAACCCTTGTGCTTGTGCAACGTATATAGGTTGAAACTGTTCTATACGCGCAGCAGCCGAATCGCTTTGCGGCATAGGCTGACTGTCTTCCACGCTTGTTTTTTCACTCGTCTGGGTGTCGTCTGATACAGGCTGCGTATCTGCTTGCTGCTGGCAGCCCGTCAGAAATAATACACTCGTAAACGCTGCTGCAAGCAATGTCGATTGATAATGAGTGTCAGTATTTGGCTTCACTGATAAAAATCTAAGCATAAGAGTACATATCCTTTAATAAAGCAAACATATAAAGAGCTAAAGTGATGACGATAACTGACTTTTGTTATTCGCTATTCACTTATTCTTCGAGCCACCATTGAATTATCAGTCATTGAACAAACTCAATTTGATAGGTATATAATTATTTTTTATCTTATTCACTAGTCGTACCGTTACTAATCGCAGTACTGTCTCTAATCAACACGAGCAGCCAGAAACTCCATTACAACATGACAGATAAGACCTAGCTGACAAAAGAGCTACTAGAGTTTTTAACATTAGTAATAGGATTTACGGTCAAAAACGGTATGCAAGCCTCCAAATCTTGGCAGTCTTGTCCACGCTGCTGGCGTACAAAATAATCTTGTACCATACGTGCCTGCTGCTCTATACCATATTTAAAAAAGGACTTACCCGTTTCTAATACGTAATCATAGCGCCGATCGATAAGAGCACCACGTACGACTTTTAAGCCTTGCTGCAATTGCCATATGTGGGTCAACTCATGTATTAGCCAGCTCTGTTTCGCCAAAGGCGCGTCACTAAAATCTATAATCCAATCAGCTGGGTTAAAATAAATATTCCCGTTGGGACTGACGGCATAGTTTTTTAGTACCCACCAAGCGGTCTTTAGCCGAACCTCATCAAGTCTGATACTCTCACCGAATACGGAGCGCGCCAGCGCTATCTCTCCAGCCGTTAAACCACGCGACCGATGAGTGTAATTACTACTACGTAGATATCGATTAAACAAGCGCTTGAGAGTGGGTTTAGACATCGTTAGCGTATTCCCTTGTATTTGATAGGCTGCTTCTAATGAATTCTGTTTGATTGTCCATTTTTCTAAGTCCGTTCTCAATAAAACGATTGAACCGTTAATATAGATGAATTATGAAAACTAAAGTATCAAGGACATAAGCTATACGCTTAGTGAGCTTTCATTAACATATTTTTGCGTTAGCCTAGTGTGTATGACACCTACTTGCAGATAACATTAGGTTTATAACCTAGCCTACTTTTATGGCTCATGTCCAATATTGATTGTCATCATAAAGTTGCTGCGAGAATCATGCCAAACAACTGAGTATATTCAGATTAACTCAGAATAGTAAATATAGAATAGAATGCAGTGCTCTGTACTCAATGTTCTGTATTCAGCGATAACGCCCATCGATAACTGCCACTATGATTCCATTGATGGTTTTTTAATTTTTAATAGAGAGTTTTATGCTGACCAACTTTCACGCCGACACCCCCCTTGCCCAGCGTATGCGCCCTGCTTCACTTACTGCCATTATTGGTCAAGAGCACCTCTTAGCTATAGGTGCACCGCTACGACGTTTGGTAGAGCAAGGACACTTGCCATCTATTATCTTACATGGTGAAGCAGGTATCGGAAAAACAACCATCGCGATGCTATTGGCTGATGCCGTTGGTAGACCCTTTCATGCGCTCTCTGCCTTGAATACTGGGGTCAAGCAGCTGCGTGAAGTACTAGACAATAAAGACTCATTAAGCCTTGAGTCACCTGTGGTATTTATCGATGAGATACATCGTTTTAATAAAGCGCAGCAAGACGCGCTCTTGGGCGCTGTGGAGTCTGGGGATATTACCTTAATTGGTGCAACCACAGAGAACCCATCATTTAGCGTCAATAATGCTCTATTATCACGTTGCCAAGTATATCGTTTAGAGCCGTTGACGCCTGAGCAGATTGGTGCCGTATTACAGCGAGCACTAGCAGAAGACGCTGTCCTTAAAAAACTGACTATCGACTTGCAAGCGCAAGATACCATCAGTCAATTGGCACATGGCGACGCAAGAAAGGCGCTAAACTTATTAGAGCTCGCGATCCAAACAGCCGACACCAAGCAATCACCAACAGTCATTGATGATGAGCTGGTTAGCCGAGTGGCGCAAACGGCGTTGGTACGTTACGATAAAGATGGTGAGCAGCATTACGATATTATCTCAGCCATGATTAAATCAGTGCGTGGCTCAGATCCTGACGCAGCGCTATATTGGATGGCTCGGATGCTGGTTGGCGGAGAGCCTGCAGATTTTATTGCGCGTCGATTGGTGATACTCGCCAGTGAGGATATCGGTAATGCCAACCCCAATGCCCTACTCCTTGCTGATGCAGCCCTACGCAGTGTGCAATCAATCGGTATGCCAGAGGCACGCATCATATTGGGGCAAGTCGTGGTATATCTAGCGACCAGTGCCAAAAGCAACAGCACTTATAAAGCGATAAATGCGGCGATGGCTTTGGCAGAAAAGGATGCCTCCCTTGTACCATTACACCTACGTAATGGGGTGACAAAACTAATGCGCAATCAGGGCTACGGACAAGGTTACGCTTACCCTCACGACTATCCTAATCACTACTATCCTCAGAGCTATTTACCAGAAAACTTGTTGGGTACCAGTTTTTACGAGTTTGCTGATAACCAACGTGAACAGCATAGTAAACAGTTTATAGAATGGCTAAAAACCCAAGCAGCGAGTAATGATTGAGAATACCATCTGATGTGTCGGAAATTTTGAGCTATCGTTGGTTTAGGGATTAGTCATTATACGTATGAGCCATTAGTAATATTTAACCCCATTTTTAAAAGACTAAGCGTGATAGTTCAGCTTTGAGGCAGCACGCGTGGTCAAAAACCGTTAAAATGTATCCATAATGATATATAAGAGTCATGAGTTACTTCTATATTTGATTACTGTTATTTGATTACTATGATTATCACGCGCTTTGCTCAACAGCAACAGCGCGTTGTACCATCTACTGCTACAATAGGCAGATAACGCTTTATATTCCAAACCACACATATTTATTAATAATAAAATATTGAGACTTACTATGAGTTTACATACGATTCCTGAGATTATCGAAGATATTCGTGCCGGAAAAATGGTCATCTTGATGGATGATGAAGACCGCGAAAATGAAGGTGATATCATCATGGCAG
Organism: Psychrobacter sp. PP-21; assembly: GCF_033790785.1. Taxonomy (NCBI): domain Bacteria; kingdom Pseudomonadati; phylum Pseudomonadota; class Gammaproteobacteria; order Moraxellales; family Moraxellaceae; genus Psychrobacter; species Psychrobacter sp. PP-21. Next base: position 48,073 of record NZ_JAMYEB010000003.1, read on the forward strand.
CGACGCACGTTCGCCCTGAAGATATCAACTTTATGATTACGCACGCGCGCGGCTTGGTATGCTTAACCCTATCACAGGCGCGTTGCCAGCAATTAGCCCTACCACTCATGTCTGATCGCAATGAGGCAAAGTTCAGCACAAACTTTACGGTCTCTATTGAGGCCTCTGAAGGGGTTACCACTGGTATCTCTGCAGCAGATCGCGCTCGCACGATTCAAGCTGCGGTCTCGTCTGCTGCCAAACCAGAAGACATCGTCCAACCTGGGCACATCTTCCCAATTATGGCGCAAAACGGCGGTGTTCTACACCGTGCAGGCCATACAGAAGCCGGTTGCGACTTATCAAGATTAGCAGGACTAGAGCCTGCAGCAGTCATTGTAGAGATCATCAATGCTGATGGTACAATGGCACGTCGAGATGATCTTGAGATATTTGCAAAAGAACATGACATCAAAATGGGTACAATCGCCGACCTCATCAATTACCGCATCGCCAATGAACAAACGGTAGAAGAAATCGAGTCGCGTCCTTTTGAAACTGAACACGGCACTTTTACCTTGCATCGTTTCCGCGAGTTTGGTGCTGAAGAAACGCATTTGGCATTGGTAAAAGGTGATGTGAGCGAAGGCGTGAGTACCGTACGTGTCCATGGCTTCCATCCACTACGTGACCTATTTGCGGCCAAAAATGATACGACGGGTCGTAGCGGCTGGAGCGTGCAGTCAGCACTAGAAGAAATCAGTGCTTCAGATCGTGGCGTCATGGTTTGGGTCGGTAACCATCAGCCAGTCGATCTAGGAGATGCGCTAGATAAAGCTTCAGACAATCAGTCACTATCAACCATCGCCCAGCAGCCTTATCGTAGTATCGGCGTTGGTGCACAAATACTGCGTCACTTAGGTGTGCGTGATATGCGTTTACTGTCATCGCCGATGAAGTTTTATGCCTTATCAGGTTTTGACTTAAATGTGGTTGATTTTGTGAGTGCACCGCAACAAAGCTAAAGACTGTTTGAAAGTGGACTGAAACATAAATCGCGAAAAGGGTACGCTAATATCATGTTAGCGTGCCCTTTTTTTATTTTTAATAACCAACGTTTAACCGACGATACCGTTCACCTTTAACCAGCGAGACCTCTCAAAAAAGCGTCAGGTTAATATCACTCTAAAGCTCGGGAGTGTGATCAAATTTCGCTTCTAATGCTAACAGCCGCGCGCGCTCTTCCGCTGTCCATGGCAACTTACCTTTACCATCACTATCGAGACGTACCACCACTGCCTCGGCCGTCGCCACGATGATGTTTTGCGCTGTACTATAATAGCTGTATTCCATTGTTATACTGGTATTACCCAAACGCTGGCAGCGAACACCTAGTAGCAAGGTGTCAGGATACGTCACTGGACGTAAGTATTGGCAGCTTGATTGCGCCAGTACGGTAACCATGCTGCCATCAAACATATCTAGTGCATGTAAATAACCAATACGCGCTGACTCAGAGTAACGATAGTAAACCACATTATTTAGGTGATTAAATGCATCCATTTCACCCCAATGGATTGGCTGATGGTGAATAATTGGATAATTAGCCAATACATCAGGACGCTCGGTAATCACTTCAGCCAAAAAATCAGATTTTTCATTAAAATCAGTCATAACTTACCTTTTTCTTTATATTCAATATATGTCGCATTTCTAAACACCCTCTATTGGCTCTAAGGTTTGTCTAAGATTTGTGTGGTCAATAACGGGGTTGGTTTGGGAGTATTAGCAATCAGTTGATCCAACCAAGCAATGACTTCTGGTATATCACTAGGAGCTTTCATAATTTCTAAATTAGTGTCTACGTTGGTTTTTAAATTGGTGTCTAAAGCCGTGTTCGAATTAGCTTGTGCGCTTATCGGTTTTTTGTCCGCGGGCACAATACCAATCGCATTATCTTGAGTGGACTTTTTGCTCGCTGATGACTTAGGGATTAACGTTTTTAGCTGTTTGCGCGCTTGGGTCAAATAACTACTCAATTGGTCCTGCTCACGCATATTGCTAGATTGGCTCGCAAGATTTAAGGTCATGATGACTTCGTGAATGACGAGCTGTCTGCGAGAGAGATTTGCCTCATTGTTCACCGGTCTGTTAGCAGGCTTGTTTGTTGCAGCATCGACAAGCTCTCGGCGCTGAATATCCGTACGCTCGTAGTTTCCAAGACGCTCATGACTGTGCAAAAACTCTTGGATGTTTTGAATCGCAAGGTTTTGTATTTGCCATGGACTCGGTTGTGAGCTTTGCGCTTGCAGGCGTTCAATATCTTGGAGCAAGCTTTGCTTAATGACCACAGTCAACGCAGGTGCAATCTCATTACTGCTTTGTGCCAACTGCCAATGCAACCCTCGCAGTAGCTCTATCGCTGCACTGTCATTATTATCTGCTAGTAGTCTATCGGCAGCCTTTATTTGGATACGTAATAAATCCAGCTGGTTCTGCGCTTGACTGCTGGCTTCCACTCTTGGTTCAGGCAATGTCTGTTGGCTCACTGCAAATAAACGATCGTCCATTTCATTTAAACGGCTGACGACCTGTTCGTTACTTTGTAAGCGCTCGTTGACACTATGTTGAAAGCGTTGCTGGCTGATATATAGCCAAAGCAGCGCTGCAACAAGTAGCAGAATAACCAGCCACTGCATCCGTAACAGCAAAATATTTGCTTGGCGGCGCTGCTGTACAGCAGAAGGACCTTCGGGTAAAGACTCAGGATTCATTGACATAAGGCTGTACCACTATTGATAGGTGTGACCATGTTTAGAGCAAATAAAAAATTATAAAGCTAATTGGTAGCGTTGATGGCTGAGAGAATCGTATCTGGTGCTAAGTCTTCTACACGCCAATAGCTCAAGTGTTCTGCTGCCACCATCTTTACTAAGCGCTCACCCAGTACGACATAAACAAAATCTGATAGTGCGAGCGGCAAACTTTCCTCGGCATATTCAATCGCATCTGTATCTGGCTTCGGTACCAAAGTCTCTACTTGTGCACCTTCAACGATATGCTTCCAGTGCTCAAAGGCCACTCCACTACTCACAACTACGATTGGTTTTGACTGATTGGATTGCGCGTTCTTTTCTTTGTTGTGTGCGAAAAAATCTTGTTGATATTGCTGATATTGAGACCGTGCATCAATAGGCATTGTACGCTCGTACCACGCAATACTATCGATATGTACACCGCGGGCCTGTAATGTGTCGACCAATAATCGTCGCCCACCAAGACCACGCCATATCAGCAGCTTATCACCTGACTGCAAACTTTCGATTTCAGGCATTGCCAGCATACCTTCGTTATTGGCAACCTCAGGCTGCAATACTTGGTAGCTTGTCGGCTCTATTTTTGCCTGATTCAGCACCGTAGCAGTGGCCTGACCGACTGCGATGATTTGATTCGGTGCGATAAGAGGTTCAGAGAGTATTTCAGCTTGCGTGGACGGTGTACGCTCAGTCTCTAGCCGCTTGAGCTCTTCTCCCGCAGGATTACAGTCGTCATACTCATTGCGCGCAAGTGCACGCCAAACATCCAATCCTAACGTAGCAGCAGTTGGGCTGATAACCACAAGGGCCTTATATTGACCAGTTAGCCATGCACGCATCAGTGCCATATCACCACCAGTTGTTGGACGCGATTGTAGCGCCAACAGAGGTATCTCAACCACTGTAAACCCAGCTGCTTGCAAGTGATGTGTCAGCGGCGCAGCACGTTCTACTGGACGCGTATTGATAACAATTTGCGGCACTGATGATGAGTCCTCCGGGTGACTATTGTGACTATCACGACTGAATGTTACTTGGGTTGACGTTGATGACATAGCTGTACCACGGCAAAAGACCTATAAAGTCGACTTCGCTATAGACCAGCCACTTGAAGTGCTGGTCTATAACAAAATCACAATGCAATCTATCGGTTACTCAGGCTCATAAATGGCTGATAATATATCTCCAGCTCCATCAGCGAGTAGCATGTCTGCGACATCGATACCCAGCTGATTTGCCTGCATTTCTTGCTCATCTTGCGTACCGACCAACGTCGCTCGCTTTTCTGCCTTTAACAGCTCGCTACCATCAGCTTGACCCACTCGGCCTCGTAACCACAGCACATTACCATCATCGTTATTGCCATTTTCGCCATTGTCATCATTGTTGGCACTGGTCTCGTCCGCCATTTGCAACACAGCATAAGCAGCAATCGGCACCTGACAGCCGCCTTCTAGATGACGGTTTAGTGCACGCTCAGCGATGAGACGAATGCGAGCTTTGTCATCGTTTAGCGGTGCCAGCAGCTGTAGTACTTCATCGTCACCCTCACGGCATTCGATAGCTAAAGCACCTTGACCAACTGCAGGTAAACAAGCAGCAATATCTAACTCTCCGCGTATACGCGCATCTAATTCAATACGCTGTAATCCGCTGGTCGCTAAAATAATGGCATCATACTCACCAGCATCTAGTTTACCCAAACGCGTACCTACGTTGCCGCGCAGGGTTTTGATTTGTAGGTCTGGGCGGTACGCTTTGATCTGGCATTGACGGCGCAGACTCGACGTCCCAACGACGGCACCTTGCGGCAACTCGTCAATACTATTATAAGTGTTTGAGACAAAAGCATCCGTTGGTGAAGCACGTTTGCAATAAACGCCTAGCATCAAACCTTCAGGAAGCTGCATCGGTACGTCTTTTAGTGAATGTACGGCAATATCTGCTTGTTTGTCATACAGTGCCTGTTCCAGCTCTTTTACGAACAAACCTTTACCGCCGATTTTGGCTAAAGGGGTGTCCAAAATCTTGTCACCCTTAGTGACAATTTTTAGTAACTCGATTGTCAGCTCAGGATAAAGCGCCAATAAACGATCGCGAATATGTTCCGCTTGCCATAGAGCCAAAGGACTCTGCCGCGTAGCGATAGTTAGTGTAGTCAAAGCAGGTTGCTGTTGGTTGCTCATAAAAGGCCTCAATAAACTCGATGCTATCAGCTCACTACCATGATGTCATTGCCAAATAATAGGGCAATCTTGCCACAGAAAAATGGTGAATCAAATCATTAATAGTAGAGGCTGACGCAAAAAAATACCCCTATTTAAGCATAAATAAGGGTTGGATGATATGGCAGGATTATGTCGAAATGGGAACACCTCATTACATGCTTTGAATTTTGTCACGTAAGGCTGGCAGGTGCCGCCGACTCACGGCTAGCGTCTCATCAATGTCTTTAAATCGTATCTGATATTGACCCGCATCTAAGGTTTCTAAATAATCCAAGAAATTAAGGTTAATGATCGCATTGCGATGCACGCGAAATAAACGGTCATCAAACTCTTGCTCTAGTTCTTTTAGCGTTTCATCAATCAGTACCATGCCATCTTTGTGACGTACCTTGACGTACTTTTGGTCTGCTGCAAAGTAATAAATGTCTTTTAGTTTAATCAGTTCTACACCGCGGTGAGTACGGGCAGCAATATGCTCGCGTACTGGACGCGCGGTTGGATCTTCCAGCTTACGAATTTCATTGAGCTGCGCCGCGTTTAGGTTTTTTGCTTTGTTCAGTGCCTCTAACAGCTCATCTTTGTTTGCAGGCTTTAACAGATAGCCGATTGCATTGGCTTTTAGTGCCGCTATCGCGTAATGATCATAAGCGGTAACAAAAATAATAGCAGGTGGATGCTCAAGTTTGGCAAGCTCTTGAGCACAGCGTACCCCATCCATCTCAGGCATCCGAATGTCTAATAATATAATATCAGGCTGCTGAATTTTTACAGCGACGATGGCCTCTCCACCTGTTGTGGCTTGAGCGACGACCTCGTGACCTGACTCCTGTACGATTCTGACTAAGCGCTCACGTGCCAAAGGCTCATCATCACAAACTACGATACGCATGAAAACTCCCACCTAAAGACATACTTAATGTTTTTGATGGTATTACGAATATATTGATCGGTTCGATATGATGACGTTTCGTCGCATCCTATTTTATATTAACCATTATTCACCAGATATAAATCGCAATAACCATATAGATATAGAAGATGATGCAATAAATATGCCACACTTCACGATACGTAAACAGTAGCACTCAAAAGCACCTAAAAGGTGCAAATATTATAAACTGACATCTTGTAAGGGATAGTCAATAATGGTGGTAACTTGGTTACTGGTTACGAGACTTTGGATATCAGCACTTTGACCAAAATGGGCACGTAAACGATCCGTCTGAATATAAAAATTCATGTGCTGACGCAAATCATGATTGATGATTAAGGTTTTTTTGGGCAGTTCTACCTCAATCTGAATTGCCACACGGTGCTGCTGCCAAGTGACTTTGATATCAATATGAATCGTTTCGGTGGTCATCTCTACAACATTGAGCAGCATCTTTTCTAAAACACTTTGTAAGGTTAAAGCCGTGATGACCATATCGTACATGATGTCTTCATCAGGCAGCTGCCAGCTTACCTCGAGCTTATCTGCTAAGCGACTAGACTCAATCGCTAAGTAATGCTCACAAAGCGCGACTTCCTCTTCAAAACTGATCTCACGCGCACCGCTAAAACTGGCACGGAATAAAGCAGAGACATGCTGTAGTAAGGCAGCAGCTCTTGGCGGATTGGATTCAATAAGTGATACAAGTGTGTTGATCGTATTAAAGAAGAAATGCGGGGCAGTACGGGCTTTGATCAAATCATTTTGTGCGGTTAACTTATATTCAAAAGATATTTTAAGTGCGTTGAGCTCACGGTGACTACGCAAAAAATACAATAAAAATACAGCGGTAAAACCACCGGTAAGCACGGTATTGAACAGCAGATTAATCATAAAAGCTTGACGGTCATACGCCATAAACCCTAGATTGATCATGACTAAAACCACTAACGCCATAGATACCGTAGCAGAAAACATCATGAGCATGATAATACGTACGCTCACGCTAGGAATGCTCGCGTTTTTGAAGGCAGGACGCAGATAATCGACTAAATATAGTGCTGGAATGACAGTTAGTGAATTCTGTATCACTCGAGAAAAGAATTTAATAATAAAATCAGACCAACCAGACAGACCATGACGCTCAATCACTGTCAGAAACAGTGACCAAAAAACGATATATGTCAGCCACTGCCAAGGTCTCATGAGCTTCATGAGTTTGGGAATAAAAAACTCTAAGCGTTCGGCTAGTAAGGTAACCTCATCATTTGCTATACTCGAGTTCTTATTCTCTTGACTTGTCTTGTACCGATATGAACGCCAATTCTTCAAACCTTAGTAATCCCGAATCAAGTAAAAGTTCATCTGTCTCTGATTTTAGCACAGATGTCTCTACAACAACTGATGCGACACAAAACAGTCAGGGCCAGCAAATGTGGGGCGGACGATTTAGCGAAGCGACGGACAGCTTCGTTGCCGCTTTTACTGCTTCTGTCGGCTTTGATCAACGTTTTGCTCGTCACGATATTCAAGGCTCAATTGCCCACGCAACGATGCTCAAAGAATGCGATATTCTAACCGCTGACGAAACGGCCACGATTATTGATGGATTGCATCAGGTATTACGCGAGATCGAAGCAGGCGAGTTTAACTGGTCAATCGCTCTTGAAGATGTCCACATGAATGTCGAATCACGCTTAACTGACATTATAGGCGCAGTCGGCAAAAAACTACATACTGGTCGTAGCCGTAATGATCAGGTCGCTACCGACATTCGTTTATGGTTACGTGAAGAGACTGATAATATCATTGCTCTACTCGTGCGTTTGCAAAGCGGACTGCTTGATCTAGCAGATCAACATACCGATACTATTATGCCTGGTTTTACGCATCTACAAACTGCCCAACCTGTCAGCTTTGGTCATCACGTCATGGCCTGGTTTGAGATGCTATATCGTGATACTGAACGCTTGGTTGATGCCCGCCGCCGTATCAACCAGATGCCACTTGGTAGCGCAGCCCTCGCTGGCACGACTTTCCCTATCGATCGCACCATTACCGCCGAGCTGCTAGGTTTTGAAGGTATTTGTCAAAATTCATTAGATGCGGTCTCAGATCGTGACTTTGCGATTGAGTTTACCTCAGCTGCCTCTATCCTGATGATGCACATGTCGCGTATGAGCGAAGAGATTATTCTTTGGATGTCAGCGCAGTTCAACTTTGTACAGATACCAGATCGCTTCTGTACTGGCTCATCGATCATGCCACAAAAGAAAAACCCTGACGTGCCTGAGCTGGTACGCGGCAAGGCAGCACGTGTTTTTGGTCAGCTCATGACATTGCTCAGCTTGATGAAAAGCCAACCGCTTGCCTACAATAAAGACAATCAAGAAGACAAAGAGCCTTTGTTTGATTGTGTCGACACCCTGACAGGGTCGCTTTTGGCATTCGCTGATATGCTACCAAACATCGTCCCGAATAAAGAAAGTATGCGCGCGGCGACAATGAAAGGCTATGCTACGGCAACTGATTTGGCAGATTATCTGGTACGCCAGGGCGTTGCGTTTCGTGATGCTCATGAAGTCGTGGGCAACGCTGTCGCACTAGGTATTAAAGAAGGCGTGGATCTCAGTGACTTGTCATTGGCGCAACTACAGCAATTCAGCGATGCCATCGGTGATGATGTTTTTGATTACCTCACGCTAGAAGGCTCACTAGCAGCCCGTGACCATCTGGGCGGTACTGCGCCAAACCAAGTTAAGAAGGCTGTGGTCAATGGCCGCGCTCGCTTAAAAGCCTTTGCCTAATCAGTCGATTGAGCTAGCTGATCCAAAATAGTGGCTAAGCTATGGCTGACGATCAATATTCGTGATATCGATACCCAACACCCGCATCTGTAGCGGGTGTTTTTATTTATCGTACTAAAGTTTGTGATGCTGAAATTTATGATCCTGAAACTTATGACACTAAAATTTAAGACACTGAGACTTATGCTACTAAACTGACAATTGCAAACGTTACACCAGATATCCTTTGCTAAATCTACCAAGACCGTTATCATGGTCTCATAAGATTATGTGATTTCACCCAATATAATAAATAAGGAGTACCTTATGACTGAGACTTTTAACCCTCAAGCCAATACCGTCTTTTGTCGCAAATACAAGCAAGAACTGCCAAAAATGCCGCATCCGCCTTTTCCAAACAAAAAAGGTCAAGAGCTACAAGAGACGGTATCTGAAAAAGCATGGAAAGAGTGGCTTGAACATCAAACCATGCTCATTAACGAAAATCATTTGAGCATGATGGACCCTGAAGCCAAAAAATTTCTGACCGAGCAACGTGATAAGTTCTTGGACAATGAAGACTACGAACGCGCCCAAGGCTGGACACCAGAAAGCTAATCTTGTCTTACTATGTATTGGTAATAACCACAAAAAAACGCGCTAACTATAGCGCGTTTCTTATTATGAGTAGACTGTGCTGACTGCGTTATCAGTCATCATTACTTTCCAACGACTCATAGTCGTCGACTGACATGGTACTGACTTGACGAGCAGCCAGACGATCATTGGCTTCTTGTACTGCTTTTTCGACCATGGCGTAGTCTGAATGACGTACATCTTGACCACTGATGTAATTGATGACTAACTCTGCTACGTTTTGTGCATGATCGCCAATGCGTTCAAGCGAACGCAAAATCCACATAATATTGATGACCTTTGAGACTTGTCTAGAGTCTTCCATGATATAGGTCATCAATGCTCGGATAGCGGATTGATATTCGTTATTGACCACACTGTCATTACGCATCACTTCAAATGCCTGCTCAGCATTTGATTGGCTAAAGGCTTCTAGCGCGTTGTTGAGCATCAACCTTACTTGATTGCTCAAGTGCTGTACCTCAGCATAGCCATAAAACGATTTGCCTTGTGCTGCAATTTTGCTTGCCATTTTCGCGATTTTTACGGCTTCATCACCGATACGCTCTAAATCTACCACGCCTTTACTGATCGACATGACTAAGCGCAAGTCTCCCGCTGCAGGTTGACGCTTCGCAACCAATAGCAGGATGTGTTCATCGAGCTCAACCTCCATTCGGTTGATATCAAAGTCCATCTCGATGACCTCTTGCGCCAGTATCTCATCTTTGTCAATCAGTGCATGGATCGCTTTGGCCACTTGGTTTGCAGCGCTATCACCCATGTACAAAAACAAACGAATGGCTTCATCAAGATCTTGGTCAAAACTTTTGGAGATATGCTTATCACTTTGCATGAGAGGTATTCCCTGAAATCTATATTTTATGAGCTCAGTGTGTGCTTGCTGGATAAAACAGCTTGACTCACAGTGTTCTATTGAGTACTTGGTGTTTGATCCAGCTTCAGTTTTAACGCATTACTACTTACCTTTGGTATCGCTCGATATTAACCATAACGACCAGTGATATAGTCTTCCGTAGCTGTTTGGGCAGGCTTAGTAAATATCTGATCGGTCTCACCCATCTCAATCATATCGCCCAAATACATATACACCGTATAGTCAGACACACGGGCAGCCTGCTGCATGTTGTGCGTGACAATAGCAATCGTATAGTCGTTCTTGAGATCTTCAATCAATGCCTCAATCGCGCCAGTCGAAATAGGATCAAGTGCAGATGTTGGCTCATCAAGTAGTAGGACTTCAGGTTTGGTCGCGACGCTACGGGCGATACATAGACGCTGCTGCTGACCACCTGATAGTGACAGACCTGACGCTTTTAGTTTGTCTTTCACTTCTGGCCATAGCGCTGATTTTTTCAGCGCCCACTCCACGCGGTGATCGAGCTCGTCTTTGCTCAGCTTTTCGTAGAGTCGTACCCCAAAGGCGACATTGTCATAGATAGACATAGGGAACGGTGTTGGCTTCTGAAAAACCATACCGACCTGTGCTCTTAGCAAGTTGACATCGACGTCTTTGCCCAAGATGTTATTGCCATCGAGATTGATCGTACCTTCTGCACGCATACCTGGGTATAGATCGTACATGCGGTTAAAGGTACGCAGTAGTGTAGATTTACCGCAACCTGAAGGACCGATAAAGGCAGTGACTTTTTTATCAGCGATATCAATATTAATATTCTTTAGTGCCTGAAAGTCGTCATAATAGAAGTTTAGATCTCGCACTTCCATTTTTGCCGCAGGCATGTTTTTCGGTATATCGTGGCGGGTTTGTTTGTTGAAATCAGTCGCAACGGGTTGCTGTGATTTTTGGTTATTTGACATAGGTCTACTCAATAGGCTGTCTGTTGCCGTATCAAAATCATTTGTTGTGGTTTTTGTACGGGCTTTGCTTATGACATCATTCATAATATTATTCAACCTATCTTAATTGATTTCATATAAATTTGAGTGAGTATCTGCTGCGATACCACAGGGTATCAGGACTTATTTAACCTGACCTCTATTACCAATAAATCGTGCCAATACGTTTAGTACCAAGACAGACGCCGTGATAAGCAGCGCCGCCGCCCAAGCCAACATATGCCAGTTATCATAAGGACTCATAGCAAACTGATAGATGGTGTTGGGTAAGTTGGCAATCGGCTGACCCATATCGGTACTGAAGTACTGGTTGTTAAGTGCCGTAAATAGCAACGGTGCCGTCTCGCCTGTGATACGAGCAAAAGCCAATAGCACACCAGTTGTCAGTCCCGCTTTGGCAGCTTTTACCGTGACCTGCGTCACCATTTTCCACTTAGGCGTACCAAGTGCGTATGCCGCTTCGCGTAAACTATTAGGCACCAAATTGAGCATGCTCTCAGTCGTACGCACGACCACTGGAATAACAATCAATGCTAGCGCTAATGCACCTGCCCAACCAGAGAAGCTTTGACCTTTTACCATCAGCGCATAAATAAATAGACCAATAACAATCGAAGGCGCTGACAATAAGATGTCATTCAAAAAACGAGTGACCTTACCCAGCATACTCCCTTTAGAAAACTCAGACAAATAAATACCAGTCATAAGACCAATGGGCGCACCGATAAACAATCCTGAGAACGCGAGCATCACCGAACCAACAATGGCGTTACGCAAACCACCAGCACTCATAGGGGGCGGCGTATCAGCGGTAAAGATGGGTAACTCCATCATGCCCTGAAAACCTTCAACAAATAATGTCACTAAAATCCACGACAACCAAAACAAACCAAAAACCATGGCTGACATGGCAAACCCTAGCCCAAGCTTATTGGTCCAACGGCGCTTGTTATAAAGACTCTTGTTATAACGTGCTTTAGAGCTTGTCTTGACTGGTAGTGGTGCGTTGAGCGCATTGTTAGAAGGCATAGTCTTTATTTCCCATATCTTTTATCAATATCAAAGTCTGATACATGATTTATCGGTTGCCCGCTTTATGATCCATACGCATAAGCATGAGTTTGGCCAAAGACAGCACAATGAAGGTAATGACAAACAGTATTAAGCCTAAATGTAGTAGCGAGGCCAAATGCAGCTCACTAGAGGCTTCGGCAAACTCGTTGGCTAAGGCAGAGGTAATCGTCACACCAGAAGTAAACAGACTTGGACTGATATTGAAAGCATTACCTATCAAGAAAGTCACCGCCATGGTCTCGCCGAGTGCGCGCCCCAGACCCAAGATAACGCCGCCAACAACCCCTGCTTTGGTATAAGGGAGGATAATCTTGAACATAACTTCCCACGTCGTCGCGCCCATACCGTAGGCAGACTCTTTGAGCAAATCTGGTACAACAGAGAAGACGTCACGCATGGTGGCTGCGATAAAAGGAATAATCATGATAGCCAGTACTAGAGATGCCGTGAACATCCCCAGTCCCATGGGAGCACCTACAAACAATTTACCAATAATAGGTAGAGGGCCGATGTGCTCAATAAACCATGGCTGGATATGATCGCCAAAGAATGGCGCAAAAACAAACAAACCCCACATACCATAAATGATAGAAGGGATACCGGCCAATAGTTCAATGGCAATACCCAGTGGTTTTTTAAGGAACTTAGGGCACATCTCAGTCAAAAATATCGCAATACCAAAACTGACGGGCACGGCAATCACGATAGCGATGAGTGAAGTGACTAGCGTACCGTAAATAGGCGCAAGCGCGCCGTATTCATTGGCGACCGTGTCCCAATTGTTGCTGGTATAAAACCCAAGCCCGAACTCTTGAATACTCGGCCAAGCACCAACGATGAGAGAAACTAGAATGCCCCCTAAAGATAGGAGGACCAGTATGGCAAACGCTTTGGTAGAGTTGACAAATAAAGCGTCGTAACGTTTTTGTTTAGCCAGTTGGGACCTTAAGTCTGTCATAAGTGTCTCAGCATTGAATAGAGTGAATTCAAAAAACCAGTGTGTTTGTTCAGCTTTATCACAACAAGCCCACCCGCATGAGCATTAACAATCCTGTGTACCAATGGCAACTGCTCAATATATCCATCAGTACCGCAGTCAGTAATACGGTCAAAATTGCTGTGATAAAACCTCTCAAACAACCAGGCTCCCTATAGAGTGGTTGTTTGAGAGTCTAACTATGTCAAAATCAAGAGTAGCAACTTACTGCGCTGGCTTATAAACTGGCTGACCATCGCTACCTTTTACGTCGTTCCATTTTGCTTTAAATAAGGCCACTGCCGTATCAGAGAATGGTACATAATCTAGGCTCATAGCGCTGTCATCACCTTGGGTATACGCCCAATCAAAGAAGTTCAACACGCCAGCAACTTGCTGAGGATTCTCTGGTTGCTTGTGTACTAAGATAAAGGTTGCAGCAGCGATAGGCCATGCTTGCTCAGTCTCAGAGTTGGTGATGACTTTATAAAAGCCTTCTTGTTGTGACCAATCGATGTCACCTGCGGCGGCAAAGGTCTCAGCAGATGGCTGAACGATGTTGCCCGCGGCGTTCTTCAATGCGGTATGTGACATGTTGTTTTGCTTAGCATATGCATACTCAACATAACCGATAGAGTTTTTCATGCGGTTTACATAGCTTGAGACGCCTTCGTTACCTTTACCACCTGCGCCAGTCGCAGAGGTTGGCCACTTAACCGTTTTATCAACACCAACCGTATCTTTCCAATCTGGTGATACTTTTGCTAGATAGTCAGTAAAGTTAAACGTCGTACCTGAACCGTCTGAGCGGAATACCGTTGTGATTGCCGCATCTGGCAAGGTCAAGTCTGGGTTCATGGCTGCAATTGCTGGGTCATTCCAGTTGCTAATCTTACCTAAATAGATGTCTGCCAAAGTCGTGCCATCTAACTTCAAAGCACCTGGCTCAATACCATCAATATTAACGATAGGTACGACGCCGCCGATGACCGTTGGGAACTGGATAAGATCAGATTCTGCTAGCTCTTCAGGTGTCAATGGCGCATCAGACGCACCAAAATCGACAGTCTTTGATTGAATTTGTTTGATACCGCCAGATGAACCAATTGACTGATAGTTAACTTGCCCGCCAGTCGCACCATTGTAGTCATAAGACCACTTGGCATAGATAGGCTGCGGGAATGAGGCACCTGCACCCGTGATGTTCATTGCGATGTTTTCAGCAGATTTAAAACCAGCATCAGCAGCAGTCGTTTCCTGGGTCTGAGTAGTGGTCGTAGCGCTACTAGTATCAGCAGCTGACTCTGTCGTTTCTGTTGACTTATTACACGCCGTAAGCATTAAGGTGCAACTGACGGCTACTGCTAATAACGAATAACGCATGTAGAACTCCTGAAGTTTAACGACGATATAAAAAAGCATTGTTTGTGATATGCGTGCTATCTTGCCAAATCTTTATGACAATTTAATGACAACCGTCGCAATCTTTTATTCGCTTTACATAATATTTAGACAACCTCTGCCTAGCCCAGTGATACCAAGCGATAGTCGTTACTGATACTGAGTGGCCTATTGGATAAGTATATTAAACGTCGCATTTGGAGTCTGATACTTACGTTCAAATACTATTAGCTGTTAGTACAGAATTTTGCTAGTATGAAATCTGATTTACAACACTGACAGACTCGGGGTGCGGTGTAGCATTGGCCTACTTTATTAAGCGTTTATAGTTAAACATTAATAACAGTAGCCGCCTATCTACATTCGCTGAGAGATCACCCGCCGAACCTGATGCGGTTAGTACCGACGCAGGGAAGTCTTAAGCACTTTGTTATTGATGACAAAGGACGCGTAGAAATACATTTTTATCATCACTATTGTCTGAGTATGCGTGCCGCATGAGCAGACAACGAGCGAAGATACAAAGCTGCGTCCCCTATTTGATGACCATTTTCCGCGGCAATTTTTTGCTCGCTGTTAGGTGTCGATAGTCCAAACTTGTCTCAATGATAGATGCTGCACCCGCAGATACTGGCGGTGTTGATTTTATTCAAAAACCAACACGCTAGGACAGCATATGACTATCTCAGACAACACTTTAGACAACACCTTTTTAGACAGTGCCTCAGCTGCACAAACGCATAACCCAGCCAACAACATACCTCTTACCTCAGACTCTACTGACACCGTCAAAGCAGACAAAAAAGCAGACGCCCTAAAAACGCCTGCCCACCGTGCTGCCAGTGATGCGCGCTTTGAAGAAGATGCACGCGACTTGCACCGTATCCTACCTGCCTCTCGCAAAGTCTATATCGAAGGCTCAAGACCTGATATCCAAGTACCGATGCGCGAAATCAGCTTGGCGGATACACCAGTTGGCGGTACGGGTGACAAAGATGGTGAGCATAATCCGCCGTTTTATGTTTACGATACTTCAGGCGTCTACACTGACCCCAATGTCGAGATTGACTTGACAAAAGGCCTACCAAAACTGCGTGAAAACTGGATCGCCGAGCGTGATGATACGGAGCAATTAAGCGGTCTATCTAGCTCATACGGGCAAGCACGTGCTCGCGATATCAGTACTGCCAATCTCAGATTTGCCCATATTGACAAACCGCGCCGTGCTAAAGCCGGACAAAATGTCACGCAGATGTACTACGCGCGTCGCGGCATCATCACCCCTGAGATGGAATATATCGCCATACGTGAGACGCAAAAACAGCACGAACTGACCGATATGCGCCAACATGACGGCGAGAGCTTCGGCGCCAATACGCCCACTATCATCACCCCTGAGTTTGTCCGTGACGAAGTGGCGGCTGGACGTGCCATTATCCCAAACAACATCAATCACCCTGAATCTGAGCCGATGATCATCGGGCGCAATTTCTTGGTGAAAATCAATGCCAATATCGGTAACTCAGCATTAGGCTCTTCTATTGATGAAGAAGTGTCCAAAATGACGTGGGCCACACGTTGGGGTGCGGACACCATTATGGACTTATCAACGGGTAATCATATTCATGAAACCCGTGAATGGCTAATTCGTAACTCGCCTGTGCCGATTGGTACCGTACCCATTTATCAGGCACTAGAAAAAGTTGATGGCGTCGCAGAAGATCTAACATGGGAGATATTCCGTGATACGTTGATTGAGCAAGCCGAGCAAGGTGTGGATTACTTTACCATTCATGCCGGCGTCCTACTTCGCTATGTACCACTCACTGCAAAACGCCTAACGGGTATCGTCTCGCGTGGTGGCTCTATCATGGCGCAGTGGTGTCTGGCGCATCACAAAGAGAGTTTTTTATACACGCATTTCGAAGACATCTGTGAGATTATGAAGCAGTACGATGTAGCGTTTAGTCTAGGTGATGGCTTACGTCCTGGCTGTCTACAAGATGCCAATGATGAGGCGCAGTTCGGTGAACTACGTACGCTTGGGGAATTGACCAAAGTCGCATGGGAACATGATGTACAGGTCATGATCGAAGGCCCTGGACATGTGGCGATGAACCGTATCAAAGAAAATATGGACTTGCAGCTTGAGCTATGTGCGGATGCGCCTTTTTATACCTTGGGGCCATTAACGACCGATATTGCACCGGGTTATGATCATATTACCAGTGCAATTGGGGCAGCGATGATTGGCTGGTTTGGCACCGCGATGCTGTGCTATGTAACACCAAAAGAGCACTTGGGCTTACCAAACAAAAAAGACGTCAAAGACGGTATTATTACTTACAAGATTGCCGCTCACGCTGCTGATTTGGCCAAAGGTCACCCCGGTGCGCAGGCACGTGATAATGCACTATCCAAAGCGCGTTTTGAATTCCGCTGGGATGATCAGTTCAATCTGGCGCTCGACCCTGACACCGCACGCGAATATCACGACGAAACCTTACCAAAAGACGCACACAAATCAGCCCATTTTTGCTCGATGTGTGGTCCGAAGTTTTGCTCCATGAAAATCACCCAAAACGTACGTGAGTATGCAGCAGGTTTGGACAAAGACGCCGTGAATAAAAAAGTCACACCGCAATCAGGCGACTTAAGCGATGCGGATCATTTGATCAAAAAAGTCGACACTGAACTGGTCGGACAAGTTGGCGAAGCCAGTGCTGAGGAAGTCCGTCAAGGAATGGCTGAAATGATGGAGAAATACAACAAGGAAGGACGTCAGTTGTATAAAGAGGTGTAAGCTTTTTAGCTCTATTAAATAATTGTCCTACCAAAGAAAAGCCCAAACCTGATAGTCAGGTTCGGGCTTTTCTTTGGTCTATGTATGACTATCAAGCCAGTACTATTACACCTATCTTATTAAACCAGTACTATTAAACATTAGATGCCTGATAAATCTCTTCAATCGACGTATTAATAGTATCAGCAAACTCGCTATCGCTTTGTTGCTTACTCAAGCCTTCGGTAAAGGCACGAGAGAAGCTCGCAATCATACCGGGGTTTTGCTTGAGCTTAGCGCACGCATCGGTACGGCTATAGCCACCCGATAGCGCCACGACTTTGAGCACTTTTGGATGATCAACCAACTCTTGATAAAATCCTGCTTCTTCAGGCAATGTCAGCTTAAGCATCACTTGATGTTCATCATTCAAGCGCTCAAGGTTACGCAAGATATCGGCTTTTAATAGTAGCTCACAATCATGTTTTTGCGCGCTGTCGATATTGACTTCAGGCTCGACAATCGGCATGAGACCCTTTGAGATGATTTGCTTGGCCACATCAAATTGCTGCTGTACCACCAGCTCAATACCATCAGCGCTTGGCTCATAGATCACTGAACGCATCTTGGTGCCAAATACTGGATAGTTTTTTGCTTTATCCAATAGTAGGTCTAGATTGGGCATCGGCTTCATCACTTGTACGCCATCCATCTGCTCAGCCAGCCCTTTATCTACCTTTAAGAATGGTACGATATTTTTGTCTTCCCATAAGTAGTTGGCAGTCGACTTACCATTGACGTCGCGCTCCATAGTGTCTTCAAACAGGATAGCGCCAAGCACCCGTTCCTTGTCAAAACAGTCACATGTCATGATACGCGCACGCATTTCGTGCACCAAATCAAACATCGCCTCATCACTATCGTACGCTTCACCGCTAACACCATAGTTCTCTAGCGCTTTTGGTGTACTGCCGCCGCTTTGATCAAGCGCCGCGATGAAACCTGAGCCATTTTTTATGTGCTGTAATTGCTTATCGTATTCCATTGAGGATGCATCCTGTTTTTATTGGTTGAGGTCAAATATCATAACGAGACTGTGTGGCTCATATAAACCATGCTATTTGTAAACAACCTTATCATAGGTTGGATTGTCTGCCTATATAGGATACGTGTCAGCATCTCTAAAATTACTTTTATACAACTATTTTGGGTAAAAACTATGCCAAAAAGAGCACGCCCACACAGCATACAGCGAGTAACAACCCCACTATATTGATACGGTTAAGCCGCTCTTTGAATATGCCTACGCCAATTAATGTTGCCACCGCAATAACACCGACATTCATACCCGTAAAGACGATACTGGGTGAATCAGACAATACTTGATGGGCACGTACGTAGGCATAGATATTACCCATGTTTAGCGCCCCAAGTAACAGACCTGCTATGAGTGCGTCTTTTTGCCAGCGTACCCGGCTGATAAGTAGATAGATAAAAAGCAGCATACCTGCCACACCAAAGCTCACAAACAGCGTCAACGGAAAAGCGGCGCCTTGTTTGGCGACCTGTTTGAACAAGATATCAATAATGCCGTAGCCTGCCCATACCCCGAATAACCATAGTGGCGTATGCTTTGCTTGCCGAGTAATGTCATTATGCTGTGGTCGATAGACAAGCGCACCTAGTGCCAAAAACCCTAAGGCTAGCCCAAGTATACGAGTACCCGTCAACACTTCACCAAACAATAGAAAAGCGGCGACAATAGGGATAATCAATGATAAGCGCTGAGACGCATCCGTTGCTACCATACCGACTGCTTCAATAGCACGGCCCAGAATGATAAATATAGCGGGCAACAATATCCCAAGCGCGATGATAATACCCCAAGCACTATCAAGCGCATGTATGGCACCAATATCAGGCTGTAATAATACCCACGTCAATAAAAATGCCACCGGATACCCTGCCACGATAGTCTGACGTATATCTATATTTTTTTGACGCAATACTTTTAAGAGCACGGAGACAGCGACGCTACATAGCACCGCAATTGTTAAATACATCATTCACTTCTACCTTTTCTCACCTCTATATTGGGCGCTTGTTTGTATACCAGTAGTACCTGACTTAAGCCACTTTATCTATCCAACGGGCGCCTGATCACATCATAACTGCCAACGCTATACTTAAGCACATGAATAGTGAGTTAGATAAGCGCGCTGTAAAAGGTAGCAAAATATATTTTTTGCAGCAATCCATTTATTATTGCCCATACCAAAGCGCTGGCAATGAGCATCATGGGTGATCAAATTACAATTAGCATGCAGGTATGATGGGTAATTTTGCTAAAATAGCACCTAACCCCAATCACAAAAGTAAAGATTTGAGATAACGAGAATTCTCGTTCATCTCGACGTACTGCTATTGATGTTTTATTGCTGCCTATGAATGCTCTATTTCGCTTTTTTGAAAACCGTCTACCCGCCTTTCCAGACACCCCTATGCCGCTGCCATCACCTCGCGATGGTATGCTAAAGTTCTTATGGGTATGTACCAACGGTCTGCGTGGCTGGCTATTGCTCTTTATGGTTTTGTCGGCTGGTATCGGTATCTATGAGGCCATGCTGTTTGCGTGGATTGGTGATATCGTCGACTGGCTAGGTATCTATACACCGCAAAACTTATGGGCAGAAAAAGGCGATATGCTACTGCTTATGCTTGCGGTGATGATTGTCAGCCCATTGTGGATTGCGTTGTCATCGTTTGTCCATTTTCAAACCTTGCAGGGTGTTTTCCCTATGCAAATGCGCTGGCGTTTTCATCAGCGTATGCTTGGTCAGTCGATGCAGTTTTATCAAGATGAGTTCTCAGGGCGTGTCTCCGCCAAAGTCATGCAGACCGCACTCGCTGTCCGCGATACGGTTATGACCGTCACTGATATGTTTATGTATGTCTCTGTCTACTTTATTACCTCAGGGGTGATTTTATTTAACCTAGACAGTCTGCTGCTCATACCTTTTATTATTTGGCTGGTGTTAGTAGCACTAACGATTTGGTACTTTATTCCTAAGCTCAAGGACACTGCCATCGTTCAAGCTGATGCTCGTGCTCTGATGACGGGACGTATCACAGATGCTTATGCCAATATCATGACCGTTAAGCTCTTTAGCCATTCACGTCGTGAGCTGGGTTATGCTAAAAACGCCATGGGACAGTTCTTGGGTACGGTACATGCACAAATGCGCTGGGTCAGCTATCTGGAAGTCTCAACCCACCTCATCAGTGTCATCTTGGTCAGTAGTACCGCAGGTATTGGTTTGTACTTATGGCAACAAGGCGCTGTGGGTGTCGGAGCAATTGCAGCAGCGACCGCTATGGCGTTACGTCTAAACGGTTTGACGCGCTGGATCATGTGGCAGACGGCCAGTTTATTTGAGAGTATCGGTACCGTGCAAGACGGCATGCGTACACTATCAGCACCGCAAACGATCGTTGATAAACCTGATGCAAGCGCGCTTACTGTCACTGATGGTCGTATTGTATTTGAGCATGTCGATTTCAGTTATGAATCTGAAGAAGAGGAGCGCGTGCAAGACAGCGAGTCTCATGATGGCACTACGCACACACCTAACTCATATACCAAACTGCTAGATAACTTTCATCTAGACATCAAACCAGGGGAAAAAATTGGTCTGGTCGGGCGCTCAGGCGCTGGCAAATCGACCTTGGTCAACTTATTGCTGCGCTTCTTTGACGTTGATAGCGGAAAAATCTTGATCGACGGTCAAGCTATTGATGCCGTCACTCAAGAATCCTTGCGTCAACAAATAGGTATGGTGACTCAAGATACCTCGTTGCTGCATCGTACTGTGCGTGAAAACATCGCTTACGGTCGCCCTGATGCTACTGACGCGGAGATTATGTTTGCAGCAAAACAAGCCCAAGCATGGGATTTCATCAAAGACTTATATGACGATAAAGGCAATACCGGTCTCGATACGCAAGTGGGTGAACGCGGAGTCAAACTCTCTGGCGGTCAACGTCAGCGTATCGCCATATCACGTGTTATGCTAAAAAACGCGCCGATTCTGCTCTTAGATGAAGCAACAAGTGCGCTAGATTCTGAGATTGAATATGCGATTACTGAGAGTCTAAATGACATTATGACAGGCAAAACGGTTATCGCTATCGCTCATCGACTCTCTACTATTGCTGCACTAGATAGACTGGTTGTCATGCATCAAGGACGTATCATCGAGCAAGGTAGCCATGATGAGCTACTAGCGTTAAACGGTGTCTATGCCAGATTGTGGCAGCGTCAAAGCGGTGGCTTCTTAGGTGAAGACAACTAAGACTCACTAAAACGATAAGCAAATAGATCACAAGCAAATAAATCATAATAAATAAGTCACAAGGAAGTGTTTATTTTATGGACGCATTCACACGCAGCATCACCCTGAGCGGAAAACAAGCACGCTACTATAACCTTAGCCAGTTCAATCAGCCAGTAGAGTCAATGATGACTCAGCGTGCGCCAGCGCATTTTTATGGTGGTAACAGTTTTACAGTTGGTACCTACATGCCGCTACTGAGTGAGCTGATGGCTGAATTTGAGTTGAGCTCACTTGCCTTGCGCGGTTACTGGTATGATAAACCGCACAGCCGTCGCCTCACACGTGAGCAAGATGCTGATATGCTGATTGAGTTTTTAGAACAAACGCAAGATAAGCCTGTCGTGGGTATTGGACATTCGCAAGGCGCAACGGCCACGGCAATCGCTGCTGCCAAGCGTCCAGAGCTGTTTTCGCAGCTGTATCTCATAGAACCTGTCACATTTACCAAAAGCCAAGCCACTTTATATAATCTATTACCTCGCTCTGTACTGCTTAGCCAAGAACCATTCAAAAGCACATCAACCAAGCAATCGACGTGGTCGAGTACTGATGACTACTATCAGAGCCTACGCGCGCAGCGTGCTTATAAGCGCATCAGTGATACACACTTGCAGATATTTGCTGAGCAAAGTCTAAGCAAAAATCCTGATGGCAGCTACACGCTTATGTTTGCACCTGAGCAAGAGCTGGCAAACTATTTTGGTGCGCCTCATATTGATGCTGCGCTCAAAAAATTAAGCTGCCCTTATACGTTAATCACCGGTAAGCCTACCTTATTTATCAGTGATAAAGTACGTAAAAAGTGGCACAAGTTTGTACCTGATGGCAGTCTGATCTCATTACCAGATTATGGTCATCTACTGCCGATTGAGGCGCCTACACTCTGTGCCCGAGTCATCAATGATCATCATCAAAACAGCAAATAGCGACCATTAATCTATGACTGATCTCTTTGCCCCTGCTCCTACCGATAATTTATTGCCTTATGATGGTAAAGTTAATGATTTGGGTATCATTATCGATGATGCTCATACTCTCTATGACACTTTATTAGATGAGTTACCGTGGCAGCCAGACATTGTGAGATTGTTTGGTAAGACCCATGTGACGACTCGTCAAATTGTCTGGATGGGAGAGACGGATGCCGATTATCAGTATTCAGGGCATAAACGGCAGACGGTACCGTGGTCAAGTATAGTGTTCCACGTGAAACAACAGATTGAACAGGCTTTGGCAGATGTCGGTATTGCGGTCGATTTTAATACCTGTTTGCTCAACTATTATCCTTCTGGGGTTGACGGTATGGGCTACCATGCCGATGACGAAAAGGAGCTTGGTCATCAGCCAATTATTGCCTCTCTATCTCTAGGTGCCACACGCAAATTTGTTTTTAAGCATAAAAAAACTCAAGACAAAGTTGAGCTTCATCTTGAGTCTGGTCAGTTAATTGTCATGCATGGTACAACACAAAGCTTTTGGAAGCACACCATTACTAAAACGAAGACCGTCGCTACTGGACGGATCAGTCTGACATTTCGGCATATGCTCATACGTTAATAGTAGCGCTATATTGAGCCATATGACGATTAAGTCATCTAGTTTTTTTCACGGTTAGTAGTTATGCGCAAATACTAATTATGCACGGCGATCCAAAAAACGCTCTCTGTAGCATTGGTGCGCCGCCTCACAGACACTGGCAGTATAACTGGCATTGACACCGCCTGCGACCACCGCACCTACTGCTGGAATAATTTGCGCTGCTTTTGTTTTGACCATATTGGTCGCCACTTTGGTTGCCGTTTGACGTACTACTCGCGACATAACCTCTTCGTTAACTTGGTTAAATGCCTGCGTCTGTGGATCTTTGACCATTGCATCAGTATTATCCAAAGCAGCTTTGCGCTCCTCGGCTGATGCAGACGTCGCCACCGCTAACAAAGACATGGCAAACAACTGCTCGCCTTCATTATTAATATCAAAACCATAGTAAGTCGCATACTCACCAATCGCACGTAGATTTGCCGTGATGAGACCGACCACGTCAGCAGGTATACCTACCCACCCGGCGACTCCAGTGGTCACCCCTTGAGCACTCGTTAACGCCACATATTTACTTTTAAACAATTCAACCTGTCTATCAACGACAGCGATCGGTAAGCGTTCAATATCAGAGAATGTAGTGATAGAAGAGCCTGCGATATCAGACTCGTTTTGATAAGTATTGATGACGTCCTGGGTATTCAATGTCCAGTTTGCGGCATCACTCAAAGCGGTGATAGACTGCTCTGTGGCTTTTGTCAGCGCATCACCGAATTGCGGCGCATTCATGAGTGCATCACCTGCCTGGGCGATGGGTTTGTTGATAACGGACAGCGCTTTATCAAGTACGCTTTTATCAGGGTTTTTCCACGCTTCTATGTCTTCACGGACTTTGGCTTCATAAGCAATGTGATCATTTGTTTTTTCGTTAGTAGTCATATTAGTCCCTTTATTAGTATCGTTCACTTTCTATCTTATGATAAACAAGGGGCGACTACAGGGGTGTTCTGTTGGCCAACATAAAACTTTTGTATGATTTATTAAGTCATCAGTTGGTTTTATTAGGTTTCAACAGAAATCCCATTACCAATAAGTTTGACTACATCCTGACTGAATACTGCCTAATACTCGAGCGATCTTGACATTCAATCAGCAGCTGACAAGACAATTTTGCCAAAAGCATCGCCTTTTTGTAGCTCATGGTGAGCGGCAACGACTTCAGATAATGGATAGATCTTTTGAATCTTCAAAATCAGCTTACCATCAGCAACTTGCTGTAAAACACGTGCCATATCTTCACCGTTACGTTGCGACTTATAACCTGCCACGTTTAGGTTTTTTTGACTGCCGGCTTCTTTGAGCTTATCTACCCAAATGGTGGGTAATACATAGACATGACCTTCAGGCTTCATCACGCTAAGTGCGCGTATCCCTGCATCACCGCCGACCAAATCTAACAGCACATCCGCTTGCAGCTCAGGAAAATCCTCATCCTTGGTGTAATCAATCCAGCCTGCCAGCTTAGATACCTCTATCAACTCATCAAGCTTAGCGTACTTTTCTGGTGAGCAAATAACTGTTACTTTGATATTATCTTGCGCCACTTTGTTCATAAGTAATTGAATCAATAAATGACCAACGCCGCCTGCTGGTGCATTAATTACCACGTGCTCGCCTGCTTTTATATCCGCAAAATCTACAAACTGTAATGCGGTTTGACCAATACAGGGCAATGCCCCTGCTTGTTCCAACGTAACATTTTCTGGTACTTTGGCAAGTAACTTGGCATCTACTGCCGCATATTGTGCATAGCCGCAACCACTAAAGCTCAAAGCAGCCACTCTATCACCGATAGCAAACTTATCGCTATTACTGCTGACGACCTCGCCTGCTACATCAAATCCTAAAATTGCAGGCTGGTCATTGTCGAATTTTTCTGTTTGGATAGTAGTCGCTCCCCACCCTTTGCCTTGCCGCGTCTTATAGTCCACAGGGTTGATACCAGCATAGGCAATTTTTATCAATACTTGCTCATCGGCCAGCTCTGGTACTGCCACACCCTCTTGATATTGCATGACTTCAGGCTCACCAAATTCGCGTATGAGTACCGCATGCTGAGTGTTCGGTATTTGATTATTAGACATCGTTATATATCCTTATATATTATCGGGCAATTTATTTTTTACCCATTTATTGACTAGCACTTTATGTCATAGAGTTTTTTATAGAAGCTTTATTTTATAGAAGCTTTATTTTATAGAAATTTACTGATTATTTTTTCGGTACGGTAATGCTGTTTTATGGCAGTGCCAATTCTGCGCTAATCGGTAGATGGTCTGATAGTGCCGACCAAGGCTTACCAGTGTGTACCCACGCATCTTTGACTATCAAGTTACGCACATAGATACGATCTAGGCTGAGTACTGGCAGTTTTGCTGGAAACGTCGGTAATAGTTTACCGTGACAATCCTTAAACGCTTCTATCATACCCAGCTCGGTCGCAAGCTTGTCACAAGACATCTTTTTCCAGTCATTAAAATCACCTGCCAATATAAGCGGCTGGTCAGGCGCGATCTCATGTCGCACATAGTCGCTGATCGCTTGATACTGTTTGATACGATCACGCTCAAACAAATTGAGATGCGCGCATAATACAACGACCGGTCTCTCCCAACCATTAGGCTGTACTTCACAGTGTAAGACGCCGCGTTGTTCAAGCTTATTGACGGTAATATTGACGTTGTGTTTTGGGTCTAACGGGAACCGGCTTAATACGGCATTGCCATGATGACCATTCTCATACTCTGAGTTTTTACCATAGCTGTTTTCTAGATCTAAAAACTCACCAAACCATTCATGCTGTGACTGATCTGGGTACTCATTGTATTGCATGTTGCGCTTTAGGTTCTGTCCCTGCACTTCTTGCAGACATAGTATATCTGCACCGACAGCCTCTAGCGCTTTGGCAATACCTTGCATTTTTACTTGGCGGTTTAGTGGTGACATGCCTTTGTGAATATTGTAGCTGGTCAACACAAAAGAGCTGGTCGTCATAAATTTGTTCGTCATAAAAAGATCAGCAAGCAGATGAATACGCTACTGAGTATAACAGCAGTCGTATTTATCAGCAGCAGTTAATCAGAGATAACTCGTAGTAGTATTGCTAAGCAAAACCGATAAACCCATCACAGCTTTTGTGACTAATGATAATAGAGCACAACCGCTGCGCTATATGGCTAGCAACGATTGTGCAGGTTAGAACGGAGACCGAACACTGCCTTTTTCAACTTAAGACAAATAGCTATGTTACGGATTTGTGTTTGTCCAAAGGGGTCATGCGCGGGATATCTGGCATATCTGTCAATGCAGGGTCAATGACAGGTTGTGGATTGTGAACGATACTATTGATACGAGCTTTTAGTTGTAAAAAACGACTGTCTGTCACAATATCGGGAGAACGAGGCCGTGCGAGCGGCACTTCAATAATCTCTTGAACCTCTCCTGGATTTGCCTTGAGTACCACGATACGATCTGACAGTAACACCGCCTCATCCATATCATGCGTAATAAATACGATGGTAATATCAATATTACGCCATAGATCTAGTAGATGCTTTTGCATTTTTTGACGTGTATAAGGATCAAGTGCACCAAATGGCTCATCCATGATCAACACCTTTGGCTCGTTGACCAGTGCGCGCGCAATCGCAACACGCTGCTTCATACCGCCAGACAGCTGGTGTGGATAGTGGTTTTCGTACTTAGTCAGTCCGACCACATCTAGCCACTCACGGGCACTACGCTCTGCGCTCGACTTACTACGGCCACCCATGATAGGACCAAACATCACATTTTCTTTGACTGTTTTCCAAGGAAATAACGTATAGCCTTGAAAAACCATGCCGCGGCTAGCACTTGGGCCTTTGACTTTTTCTTTATCAACGACTACCTCGCCGCTAGGATACGCATCTAAGCCTGCAACGATACGCCCCAGTGTTGACTTGCCGCAACCAGAAGGACCAATCACACATACAAACTCACGCTCATAGATTTTTAGGCTGACATCTTTCAATATTACTTTTTGGCTACCACCTTGATCAAACGACTGGGTCAATTGATCAACTTGCAACACTACATTTCTCTGATACAAAGCTTTGAAATAATCAGTGGCACCGCTATGGGTGGTGCGAGCACTATCTGCAGGGAAGGAAGAGACCATATTGTTATTTATCATTTAAATACTCGCTTTCCATTTGAAGAGTTTTTTACCGAGCTGGTACAACAAGATATCTGTACCTAAACCGATAAACCCAATGAGTAGAATACCTGCATAGACGTTATCAAAATGCTGGTAGCGGGCTTGTTGCACAATAAACCAAGTAATACCGGATGTCGTCCCTATCAGTTCAGCGACAATCAAATACGTCCATGCCCAGCCGAGTAGAACACGCAGGTCTCGATAGACGTCGGGCAAGACGGCAGGCAGCAGTACATAAAAGAAGCTTTTTAGTTTGGTCGTGCCTAGCGTATAACCCGCCTCAATCAGACCAAGATCCATAGTACGCGTGGTATTTGCAATGATTAAAATCTGCTGAAATAGAGTCCCAATCACGATGATGGCGATTTTTGGTCCATCGTAGATACCAAGCACTGCCACGGCCAAAGGTCCAAATGCGGGTGCTGGTAGATAGCGAAAGAACTCTACGAAGGGCTGAGTAATTTGTGCGATTTTTTGAGAAAATCCGCACAGCAGCCCTAACGGAATACCGACGATAGACGAGATAAAAAAAGCGATAAATACCGTACGGATACTCTGCCAGAGACTCTCATGTAACCACGGTCCATCCGCTTGCGCAGGCGGGGTAACGAAGGCAGTGACCATCGCTGTGGCTACCTCATCCGGTGCTGGCAAGTAGACAGGATTGACCAGTTTTCCTTGCGGTGGTACTGCATCAGAGGCCATCGCATCTTGTGCTTCGCGGTAAAATACCTCTTTATCAATGCGGCTACCCTCTTGTAGATAAGTACTCGCGCCAGCATCGGTAATCTCAACTTGTGGATGCCAGATAAAAGGAAGGTAGCTGACCGCACACCATAGTAAGATCGGAATCAAAAATGAGAGTACATTGAGCCCAAGAGTGGTTTTCTTGGTTAGATATGTGTTGATATGACTCATGGGCTACCCTCTAAAACGATGATGAAGACTCAACAACCACTGCCTTTGCAATAGATAAAACGGCACTTATCCTTACTGATTAATCAAGTCAGGATAGATCAATTTATCGATATCAAGCTTTTGATCATAAATCTGATTGTCAATATTGAACTGATTGACATGATAGCTAGATCCATAGATAGAGCTGAGCTCATCAGATTTTGCAAAGATTCTCTTGTTATCTTCAAGACCCATCAGTTTTGTCCCATTCAAGAAGGCACTATATTGATCAGCAGGCACGTTGACCTTGTTAGACATAATGCTAATCGCATCATCTCTGGTCGCTGGATCATTGATATAGTTGACGACCTTGCCCCACACTTGGATGATTTTGGCGTACTCTGCCTTGTGCTCAGATAGGCTGGCGGGACTGACGGCTAACGTGTCATAAATAAGACCCGGCTTATCCGCTGAGGTATAGATAGCCTTTGCACTTGGCACATTTTTTAGGGCTTGATTGGCATTGGGTTGCCAGATGGAGACGGCGTCAATACTGTCATTTGTGAAGACTTGCGGTAACTCGTTTGTGGTGGCATTGACCAGTGTCACATCAGCCTCTGTCAACCCGTTATCGGCCAGCGCGCTATTGAGCAGCAAATGATCTACCAAGCCTTTTTCAACACCGATTGATTTGCCTTTTAGGTCCGCTATGCTAGTGACTGATGGTTTAGCAATGATCTGATCATTACCTGCTGAATAGTCGTTAACCAAGATAATAATGCCCTCACTACCACTCGCAGCGTTGACCAAATTGTCGCCATTGGTCACAGAAATGGCGTCCAGCTGATTAGAGGCAAAAGCAGATAACGAAGCAGAATAATCAAACCATTTAAATTCAACATTGACGCCAGCTTCATCAAACCAGCCTTTATCAATTGCAATCTGCCACGCTACCCAGCCAGGCCAATCACTGTAACCGATAGAGATTGGGTCGTCATTTGAGGCAGTGACTTTTTCTGGTGCCGCCTCCCCTTCAGGTGCTGATACGGTAGCTGTGTTGTCACAACCAAATAGCATAAAGCTTGAGAAAACCGCAAAAGTAAATAAGCGTCGATTCATGAGTCTTGCTCCTTGAATAAAGACAGGCCCATTATGGGAATGTCCGTTGATTATTGTTGTGCAATACCATGAGAGATATCGGCATTGCTTGCGTTACTGTTTTCGGATAATGATTAGAGTTATTTGATATAAGTTACGGACTCTGATTGTTCAGCTATATAAGATTTCCAACCACCAAACTCGGTCACATTCGTACCACCTTCAAATCCGTACTCTTCACAAATAAAGCTTTTGACCCAGCGTCCATCTGCCAATTCGACATTGCCGATGCCTAATGGCGTAGGCACTTCGTTGACGATGTCACCAAATTTTGCTTTGGGGATTCGCCAGACTTCTACTGCAATCGAGCGTCCTTCGTCATGGCGTTTCAGTCCCGGTTTGGCAGGTTTCGATCCTGCCAATGCAAAGAGCTGATAGGCATGTGCCGTTTGGGTTTGCTCAGACAACACACCGCCTCTATCAGTCAGCTGATAATTGAGTGGCATACCACTCAAATGCGCACCGACCACGGCTAGTGCTACACTACTATCACTATCATCTGTGCTCAGTGGAATAAGCGATTGTGGTTGATTAGATTGAGCGGTTTGGGTTTGAGATGTGCTGGAGTGATAAAGATGGTGAGAGGTTCCCATTGGTATATCCAGAGCGGTTTGCCACTGATGACCAAAATTAGCTAAAGCTTCGTCATGCCAGCCCATGGCAATAAAGGTCACACCGCGCGGTAGGCCATCTCTAGCGATTAGATTCGGCAACGCCAACGCCGACAAGTCCGCTAGATTCACAAAATTAGTATAAGTACCCATGTGACTGTTTTTCGTTAACGGGTCAGCATTGACCGCATCGATGGTATAGATGGTTGGTGCGGTTGGCACCATTAAGGCATCAAATTCAGATAGCGTTTGTTGAATACGGCGACTTAATGCAGCACGAGAATACTCAGCACTCATCGCATCAACCGCATTGTAGTTCTCAGCTTGACTGATGATTTGGCGAGTGACAGGTAGTAGCGCATCACGCTCGACGAGCTGATCAATGGCAAAGGTGCGTTCACTAACCCAGCTGTCGTTATAGAGTGCCTCTGCTAACTCATTGAAGACGGTAAAGTCTATCGGTGTGATCTCATAACCCATCGTCTGTAGCTGCGAGATGGCTATCTCAAAAGCCTGCTCTGACTCGGTATCACCGTAAAACTCTAAGGTATCAGGGATAGCAATTTTGCCAAGACTAAAGGCGACTGGCGCAGTGGCAGGATGGATACGACTGTAATCATCCTCTTTATCGTAGCCTTTCATTAGCTGAGCTACTTGCCACGCATCATCAACACCCAGCGCAAAAATAGAAATCACATCATGTAATCGACACGCTGGAATGAGACCCATACTGGAGAACCAGCCTTTTGTAGGCTTCAAACCCACTATATTGTTATGACCTGCAGGCACACGTCCAGAGCCTGCCGTGTCCGTTCCTAATGCAAAAGGCACGATACCATTTGCCACACTGACCGCAGAGCCTGAGCTTGAGCCACCACTGATATAGTCAGGATTGAAACTGTTGGCCACTGCCCCATAAGGTGAGCGCGTACCTACCAGTCCTGTCGCGAACTGGTCAAGATTGGTTTTGCCGATGACGATAGCGCCTGCCGACTTGAGCTTAGCGATCACATGCGCGTCTTTATCAGCTAAATATAGAGGATCTGTACATCCTGCCGTGGTATGAAACCCTGCTACATCGATGTTGTCTTTTACCGCAAACGGTATACCGTATAGTGGCAATTCTTGAGGATTTTTCGCGGCGATACTGTCAATCTGCGCAGTTAGCTGCTCAGGAGTCGCAATCTCAATCCAAGCATTATTGTCATTGCTAATGCCTGCCACATGATCTAATAGATCACTTAGCTGGGTAGTTCCTTCGGCATAAGCGCTTTGCCAATCTTTGATCGTCCAATTCTTTTGCATGAGTGTTCTCTCTTATTCTCAAATATGGTTGTCGGTATTTTTTGACTATCAATCAGATGCATCCTTGCCAAACCTACTAGCTTGCGATGTCTGTTACCTGTGCTTCGTTAACGGTAACGGGTGCAAGTACAAATAAAGGCTGCTCGGGTTTCACTGTAGTACCAATCTCAATTTCAATACTCACGACCTGCATCGCAACGGGTGAGACAATTGGTATCTCAATTTTCATGGCTTCTATGATTGCTAAGGTCAGCCCCTCGTCGACTACATCACCTACCGCGCAAGAAATCTTCCAGACACTGCCCATCATATGAGCTTTGACGACTACCCCGCCCTCAGGTACAGAGACCTCTGTTGATACTTCTACCGCGTCAATATCTTCGCCCACATACTGGTCAAGACCTTGCTGCTTCCAACGTTGTCGCTCTGCATCAAAGTTGGCTTGTTGCTGATCTTTGAACGTCTGAATACTGTCCTTGTTTTCATGCAACATCTCGTAATACTCAGCGAGGTTTAACACACTATCCTCAACCTCAATCGAGAGCTCACCTGCCTTAAAGGCAGTTCGCATCGATAACAGCTCTTCTTCACTGACTTCATAAAAGCGAATTTGATCAAAGAATCGTAGTAACCATGGTTTTTCAGCTTCAAAGCTTGGATGCGAGCGATAGCGGTTCCAAATTTGTAGCGTCCTACCAACAAACTGATAGCCGCCTGGGCCTTCCATACCGTAGATGCACATATAAGCGCCGCCGATACCCACCGCGTTTTCTGGTGTCCATGTTCTGGCAGGATTGTATTTGGTAGTGACCAAACGATGTCTGGGATCGAGCGGTGTGGCAACAGGCGCACCCAAATAGACATCACCAAGTCCCATAACCAAATAGCTGGCATCATAGACAATATCTTTGACCGCTTGGGCAGAGGCCAAGCCATTGATACGTCTGATAAAATCGATATTATCGGGGCACCAAGGTGCGTCAGGATAGACAAGTTGCTGATACTTCTCCGTTGCTAGCTTAGTCTGAGAGTCAGCCCATGCCATGGGAAGATGGACAATTCTGGACGGTACTTGCATATGTTTAATATCGGGTAACGCGCTTTCTGCTTGCTTGAGAATTGCTAGTAGTGCTGCCTGTGGCAATTTCAATGAATGGTAATGCACTAATAGTGAGCGAATACCTGGCGTCATATCGATAATGGCATCGATATGCTGTGCTTGTAGGCACTCCATCAATGCCTGAACGCGGAAGCGCAGTTGCAAATCAAGCACCTGCTCGCCGTACTCAATCAATATATAGCTGTCTCCAGCAGGACGATACACCACTTTTGGTTGGTCATTATTGATGGGTAAAGTGTCTAATATGGCTGTTTGCAATGTTGCTTTTTCTGTATGAATAGGTAAATCATAATCCACCAAATCACAGTGATCAGCCCGTAGCATGTCATCGTAACGCTGATGTAATTGTGCAGCTTGATCGTAGCTGACAGGGACAAACTGCACTCGATCACCTGCTTTGAGCTGTCCCATTTTCCAGCGCTCACCTGCGACAATGACGCTTAAACACACAAAGCCACCGAGGCTTGGTCCATCAGGTCCTAGAATGATCGGCATGTCACCTGTGAAGTCAATCGCACCAACAGCATAGGCATTGTCATGGATATTTGAGGGGTGTAGCCCTGCCTCGCCGCCATCTTCACGCGCCCATTCAGGTTTAGGTCCGACCAGACGGATACCAGTACGGCTAGAGTTGTGATGGACATCCCATTCATGCTCAAAGAACTGCGTCACATCAGCATCCGTAAAGAAATCTGGCGCGCCATGTGGTCCATACATAACCGCGATTTGCCATAGTCCATTAAACGCCGGTTGCTGGGCAGCAGGTAAGGCTTTAGTAGCAATGGACGTATCGCACTGTACAACGGGTAGCATGTCGCCGATAAGTAAGTTACGACCTGCATGACCACCAAACTG
The DNA here is from genome assembly GCF_033790785.1 of Psychrobacter sp. PP-21. Lineage (NCBI taxonomy): Bacteria > Pseudomonadati > Pseudomonadota > Gammaproteobacteria > Moraxellales > Moraxellaceae > Psychrobacter > Psychrobacter sp. PP-21. The sequence goes on from NZ_JAMYEB010000003.1 coordinate 81,700, forward strand.
ACCTAAACTAAAGGTCGCTTGACTGCCTAGATACTCAGGGACATCTATGCCACCTTTGATAGCGATATAGCTTCGGCAACCTGAGGTGATATTGCCACAAATGAGTTTTTGACCTTTACGTACAGGAATGGTTTGCCACATTGGTTGCTCTACACCATCCAAGGTACAGGCCATGTTACCGCCAGTAATAGCAATCTGACTGTCGCAATGGAACAATAAAGTCGGTCCAGTAACCACGCACTCAAGACCTGCAGTGTTAAATGGGTTACCCAACAGCTGATTACCAGTATTGAGACTCAGACCATCTATCGCACCTGATGGAGGTACGCCCACATCCCAGTAACCTTCTCGGCCGAGTACATCTTGTACGGCCGTCTGTACGCCCGACTGCAACACTTCGATTTTTTGACTGAGCCATGTAAAAGTGTTCAAAAACCTCGTAGTCTGCTCGCCTGCATAAAATGTCTCTGAAGCCACTATCTGCTGCAAATACTCAAGATTGGTTTCAAGACCTGCCATACGTGACATGGCCAAACTTTGGCTCATTTTCTCCAGTGCTTGCTTGCGATCAGGTGCCGTCACGATAATTTTTGCTAACATCGGGTCATAAAAGGCTGATATTTCACTGCCTGTTTCTATCCAAGTTTCAACTCGAGCGGCTGGGTCAAAATAAGCATCCGTTAAAATCCCAGTGCTTGGTTGAAAGCTTTTGACAGGGTCTTCGGCATACAGACGCACCTGAATTGAATGTCCTGATGCGTGCAATGGCAACTCTGGCAACACGAACTCGCCTGCAGCCAGCTCAATCATCCAACGTACTAAATCCACTTGATAGATTTCTTCTGTGACACCATGCTCAACCTGCAAGCGTGTGTTCACTTCCAAGAAATAAAAGTCTTGCGTCGACACATCCATCACAAACTCAACGGTACCAGCAGAGCGATAGTTGACCTGTTGCATGAGCTTAGTCGCCACCTCTTGTAGGTTTTGTCTTTGTACGTCTGATAGTAAGGGCGCTGGCGTTTCTTCAATCACTTTTTGATTACGACGCTGAATAGAACAATCACGCTCTCCTAAGGTGATGATATTACCTGCCCCGTCACCAAATACTTGCACTTCGATATGGCGAGCATGCTCTACAAATTTTTCGAGATATAGCCCAGCATCACTGAAGTTGCTTTGTGCCAAATGATGCACAGACTCATAAGCATCTTTTAGTTCGACCTCATTCCATACCAGACGCATGCCGATACCGCCGCCACCTGCAGTGCTTTTGAGCATGACAGGGTAACCAATACGCTCGGCTTCACGTAATGCTTCGTCCACATCTTGTAGCAGCTCGCTACCGGGTAACAATGGCACTTGGCTGTCAATGGCGAGCTTACGAGCTGTATGCTTGAGCCCAAAGCTCAGCAGTTGCTCAGAGGTTGGCCCAATAAAAGCGATTCCAGCATCACTGCAGCGATCACAGAATGCAGCGTTTTCTGATAAAAACCCATAGCCAGGATGAATGGCTTCTGCGCCTGAATCTAACGCTGCTTGCAATACTTTGTCCATATTCAGGTAGCTATCACTGGCAGGACCAGAGCCAATGTTGATGGCTTCATCAGCCTGACTGACATGTAGTGAGCCTCGATCTACATCAGTGTAGACAACGACTGAGCCGACACCCATTTGCTTTAGGGTACGTATAATTCGGCAAGCAATAGCACCGCGATTGGCAATCAATACTTTTTTAAACATCACAACTTCCTCAGCATTCTCATTAATAGGCAGTATCGTCTTGTTCGAAAATCGCTTACTTACTCATAAATCACTAGCTCAATGGGCGTGGGGTTATAGCCGTTGCAGGGATTGTTGAGCTGAGGACAGTTCGATATCAGGACAATCATGTCCATTTGAGCGGTGATATCGACGTATTTGCCAGGGGCTGAGATACCATCATCAAACGCCAAACTACCGTCAGGCGTAATAGGTACGTTCATAAAGAAATTGATGTTTGGTCCGACGTGACGTAGGTTCAGATCATATTTTTGAGCAACTGAATGCGTTGCTAGAGTATGCATAAAGTTGTTACGGCAGCTATGCATGGGATAAGTATCATGAGCGTAACGCACGGTATTGCTCTCACATGAGCATGCACCGCCCAACGTATCATGACGACCACAAGTGTCAGCTGTGATAGTGGCAATAACTTTCCCTCTATTAGTGAATAGCTGACTGCCCATCTCCAAAAACAGCTTTTGATTTTGTGCCAAGGTATCCGTGGCACTATAACGTTCAGCCGTATCAGCACAGCTGATAAACAAAGTATCGACTGCCTGATTACCTTCAGTATCTATAATGCGCAAGGTCTGGTTTTTCTTAACCTCGGCCATCCATCCCTCTCCAGCAGCACAAACCTCACGTAGCTTGATCGTCTTGGGATCGATTGGCTTTAAAGTTGTTGATGCTGGATTTTGAATAGCTTGATCTTTATTTTTAGTATCATTGTTAGTTGTCATGAGTCTGCTCTCTTAGTTGATATGACTGGTTGTAAACGTTATAGGCATAAATGTTATGTGAATGAGCCTATAAAACTCGTTTTGTCAGTCAAAAATTAGAAATTGATAACCACTTGATTAGTACTTAACGCCGCTTAATTGATAAACATTTAATAGCTGATTTCGCCTATCGAATACTGCCTTTAGTTAGGCGTTCGTATAGTCGCCAAAATAGCGTGCATTGTTCTCAAACCCGCGTTGGTTTTGCGAGCAAGAGTCACGGCAAATATCAAGCTCTGCCTTTGGAACTATAGGCGCTGCCTGCTGAATGGTTAGCTCAATATCAGCTGGATCATAGATGTCTGATGGATCAAGTGGGTGCGGAGCGTTACAGATGAATACTAAGCAATTCATCTCAAACCGTAGGGCGATAGATTGGTTGGTGTTGTCAGCAGCGATATAGGACAGCTGCCCTTGTAGATCCGAGGTAACTTTGGAGAATAAATTGACCGTTGCCGTAAGGTCACGCTCATTTAGCGCAAACTTCGACATCTCTGTTAATAGTCCGTCAAGACCGTTTTGATAGCGCTCGTTACGAGCATCTTGGAAGGTTTTTTTGCCATATTGTGAGCTGATCATAGCAGCGGTGCTAGGGCCACAAATAGCATCGTTCCAGCCATGGTCATCGCTGATAATAGAGGCCAGCACTCGGCCCATATCGGAGTAGAGTACGTGACCTTCAGATAGGTATAAGGTGTGTTGTGCTTTTAGACTATCTGGCATGTTGAAGCGTTCAAGCTTCTCATCAGCATTAACCACATATAGGCTAGCATTGGCATTGGCTGCCAGTGATTTGAGCGTTAATACAGTGTTTTTGTTGATACGTCCACACCAATGGTGGCCACCTGGTAAAGGCATGGTGAAACGATCTGAATATGAACTATCGGAAGTAGTGATTGAAACGGATGACATAAAAAACTCCACAGTTATGAGCTTAAGTGAGCAGTGTCACTTAGAGTCTCCCGGGCTTTTATCCCTCCGTGTAGTTCTTTCGAACCGCCATCTCTCGGACCAGTCATATAGTTTTAGAAAGCCTTCCTCTACTATATCGGAACCCTAGACGGCATTTTTTTAGCTCTTAGATTAATAGCATACGGTAGTTAACCGTGTACTATTAACTCTGCAAGCGGTATGCCAGCCATTATCCATCACTATCGATTTGGCTCTTATTTTTCGCACAACTTAAAATTAGCTCACTAAAAAATTCGCTATATTAGTCGTATTTCTCCAAGATAAATTTACTTCTAGGGACGCTTATAGCCTAATACATATAGGCTGAGTAAATAATAGCAAGTTCGATACTCTCCTAAAAATAGGGCTCTGATATGATTGGCAGTAGCAGTTCATAAAAGATAGAAGTTAGTTACTAGGTAAATTAAAAAACGCACTATCATAGAACATCGTGCACCATGATGAGAAATATCGCTCTATTCTGAACCATGCTAAGTATGCATCGTTACTTAGCTTTATCTGCGATAATTTGACTGTTAGAAAGTGAAGAATAGCAAAAAGCACTGACTCAATATGAACCAGTGCTTCGAATCCGTAACCAATATAATGTGTACTCATGGACATGAGTAATAAGCATGATAAAAAAGAGCGCTGGTCCATATGGAACCAACGCTCTTTTATCGTAATTACTTATTGCCGATAGCTTATTTATGGATAAGCATCGTTAATAAAATATGCCTGTTTGATTAATAACCTGTTTAATTAGTAACGAGTTACCAAAGCAATAGGCTGATCTTCACCCATGATGTCTTGTGGCATAAACACCGCTTCACCACCGTTATGAATGACGTGCTCGATAATTTCACCAACTGCATCGTCAGTGACGCCTTCTGCAGTGACATCGCTTGCAATACTTAGGGTCTGAGCTTTTTCATCGATCTTGGCAGATTGTATATAACCACGGCGCACATAAAGAGTCTCGCCAGCACCTTGGAACGCGCTACGATATACTTCTTGCAAATCAGTTTGCAACATATTGGCACCGCGAGCTTTATCGATTTCACCCAATGCTGCTTTATGCAATGATGTACGGTAATCTTCTACAGCGTCTTGTACACTGTCCACGATATGCTGGGCACTACCATCTTCTAAATTAGTAGCGTTCGATACCGTGGCAATGATGTTGTCTGGACGATCACACACTTCTTTGTAGTAACCGATGTTTTTTGCGTCGCCAACAATCACGAGTGGCATTTTGTGCTCGCCCCACAGCTCTTGCACACTTTTATCAACTTGGTTGAAGTACTCTTTAAGATGGCTGCTTTCGTTATTTGATGAGCGATCCGAGCTACCATCACCCGTTGTATACAGTCCGTTGTTCTCTACAGGGAACTGAATATTTTCCATATTGTTTTGCGCATCGTCGTCTTTGTCAAACTCTCTGATGACACGGTCATTAGAAGCTTCGATTAAACGTGCTTTGTCACGGGTTAGAATTACTGTGTAATAATGGACAGCGCTTGCCATGTCACGTACCAAATCACGCGTCGCGAAGCTATCTGAGATTACCACGCGTTCTGTTGTGTCAATTGGCATACGGATAACTTGTACATCATCAGTACTGGCAAATATAGCTAGGGTATCGAGGTTGTAATTATGATTTAAGTCATTGGTCTTGGCATGAATGTTATCCAAGATAATTGTCGCTGTGCTCTTGTCATACTCTTTATTCAGACGATCTTCTACGACTTTTAACTGATTTTTGAGGGCAATAGGATCTTGTTCGTTAGCAGGATGTGCTCGGTGAGTCTTCACAAAGATACTCACTGCTGGGTTCGCTTTGGTTTCACGTAAACTTTTGAGAGTCGCTTTCATATGGTGCTCCTTGTTTTATTATCATTTACTTTCGATTTTATATATTTTCTTATTAGTACAGCGTTATGTTGTTTTACTCTATGCCATACTTAGCGATGGTTTTATCAGTATAATCACAAACTATAGACTGCTCATAAAAAACTGCTAAGGCCATTTGCTGATCATCTTCTGCTTTTCCATGTTGTACACACTTTATATGTGCATAATTTTTGAATTCCTTTGTCTTAATCCTAGCAGCTGCTCCTCACTCTCTGTAGGGTTAAAATGCAAGCAAATGATAGCGCTTTGTAAATAGAGCAATCTATATTGTTAAAGACAGACATCGTCTCAACCAACTGTCTTCTGAACTCTACTGACCATATTATGTACTCATACATTGTGCGCGCGCTCAGTTTGTGCACATTCAGGTTGTATTTTTATGAAACGAACCCATCTTTTATATAACTTATCTATAAATCGTAAACTATAAAAATAGCCGTGCATTACAGATTGAAACCGTAACGAGTGCGATCTGATACGACAGTTTGCTCTATAACAACAATTAATATTGGATACTTTTATGACTACTCCTTCTTCAGACTTGCGCCTTGTCGACTTTGCCGATGCCGCGCCACACACACTACAGAACCAAGTCGTTGATGCTATCGATGAAGCCAATAATTTTCTAGATAACCTTTCGGCAGTGACGGACGCTACCAGCGTAAGTGCTGAACAGGCATTGGCAGACGTCATGCGTTTTGATCATATTAATCTGGCGCTAGATCGCAGCTGGGGTATCTTGTCACACCTCAATGGCGTGATGAGTAACGACGAGATTCGTCATGTCCATCATGAGCTACTGCCCAAGCTCTCCGCTTATGGCACACGGGTTGGTCAGCATCAGACGCTCTTTAGTCGTTACCAGACTATCGTCAATGACACAGATTTCTTTGCGACACTTGAGCCTGCACGTGCGCGCGCGATTGAGCTGGCACTGCGCAGTTTTGAGCTATCAGGGGTAGCACTGCCTAAGGTAGAGCAAGAAAAATTTGCTGCTATCCAAAGTGAGCTATCTACCTTGTCTGCAACATTCTCAGATCATATCTTAGATGCGACCCAAGCATTTGTATTGCCTCTAGCAGACTCACAGCTGAAGGGTCTAACAGAAAGTGGGTTGGCACTATTGGCGGATGCAGGCGAGCAGTATAAGGCACGTGAGCTTGCCAGCGATAACCTCAGCCAAGCTGATGTGGATGCGCTCCCTACTCCTTATTACGTGGCAACGCTAAATATCCCAGTATATTTGGCAGTTATGACCCATGCTGATGATCGCAGCTTACGTGAGACGCTGTATCACGCCTACGTCACGCGTGCTTCTGAGTTTGATACTCATACCAATACTAAAGGTGAGTCGCTAAATAATGCCGACATCATGAGTCAAATTTTGACATTACGTGAGCAAAAGGCCAAATTATTGGGCTTTGACAACTATGCTGAAGTATCCCTATCGACCAAGATGGCAGATAGCGTCTTGGAGGTGGAAACCTTCTTACGTGATTTGTCTGCCAAAGCGACTCCAGCTGCCAAGGCTGATTTGGCACAACTACAAAAATGTGCGCAGGATTATGGTATTGATGAATTACAACCGTGGGATAGCGCTTATATCGCCGAAAAAGTAAAGCAAAGCGCGTTTAGTTTATCGCAAGAAGAGATCCGTCCTTATTTCCCATTACCAAAAGTAATTAATGGTTTGTTTGCTATTGTTGAACGCCTATACGGTATTACGGTACAAGAGCAAGACTTTGATAATGCTGATGTTAGCTCTGTCTCACGCTGGCACGATGACGTGCGCTTTTATCAGCTGTTTGATGCCGATGATCGCTTGATTGGTGGTTTTTACTTCGACTTATTTGCTCGCAGTGGCAAGCGTGGCGGGGCATGGATGAGTGGTTTTCAGTCTCGCTATAGCTATGAAGAGCAAAACCACAGACAACTACCTGTCTGCTTCATGGTAGGCAATTTCACACCAGCGCTTGATGGCAAACCAAGCTTGTTGACCCATGATGAAGTATTGACTCTGTTCCACGAGTTCGGTCACGGCCTGCATCACTTATTGACCCAAGTTACCGTCGGTGATGTCGCAGGTGTCAATGGTGTCGAGTGGGATGCCGTCGAGCTGCCCAGTCAGTTTATGGAAAACTGGGCGTGGGATGCTGAAGGCATTGCCCTTATCAGTAGCCATGTCGAGTCTGGTGAGCCATTGCCTAAAGATAAATTGGATGCGCTATTGGCGGTAAAAAACTTCCAAAGCGGTCTACAGACACTGCGTCAAATCGAGTTTGCATTGTTTGATTTACTGATTCACGCTCATACCCCAGCCCTTGATTACGATGGTATCTTAGCAACACTCAATGCAGTACGTAGCGATATCGCTATCATGCAGACGCCTGACTATAACCGTTTTGCTAATGGCTTCAGTCATATCTTCGCGGGTGGTTATGCGGCAGGTTATTACTCTTATAAATGGGCAGAGCTATTATCAGCGGATGCTTTTAGTAAGTTTGAGGAAGAGGGTATTTTTAACCCAGCAACTGGTAAAGCTTTTCGTGAGTCTGTCTTATCCGTTGGTGGTAGTTTCCCAGCCAAGACCAACTTTGAAAACTTCCGTGGTCGTAGTGCCAGTATTGATGCTCTACTACGTCACAATGGCTTTGTCGATACTAAGAACATCGACGCTACAAACGACCAGACGACGCACGAGGTTATCTAAATGCGCTATCAGTCATCTAAACCCAAGCGTCGGTTTTTGGCAGGAGTGCGTTGTCCAAAATGCCAGGAGATGGACGCGGTAGTACAAGTCAATATTGTCACGCCAGCGCCAGATGAGTACATTGAGTGTACCCAATGTGGACATTCAGAGCATCGTCCCGATCCTGATGCGATCAGTGCCAAAAACCATCTCGAGGATCAGCTTGCTCGTGATGCGATGACTACAGGTACTAGCGGCACCGTAAAGTTCAAACCTTAATTGTCAAAAACTGGTCGCTTAGTGCTGACTACTCAGCAATTGTCTCAAACAGCGTACCTATGTATTACTCACTCATTGTTTCATGGTCTATTAAGCCTATCTCTCAATAGATAGGCTTTTTATTTTGAGTTTGCTATAGTATGTCTACTTATATTCTTGACATAAATCGATCATAATATGAACCGTAAAAAAATGCGTCCTTTATCTACCAAGTCTTCTAGAGCAACCTCTGCAAAAGCTGGCCGACGAGTTTGGATTACCCTTATTTTTGCGTTGCTACTTATCGCTGTGGCTTACTTTATTTGGGCGAAGCCTCAACCAGATCCTGTCTTACCTATTAGCAAATCACCAACAATGGCTGAGCAAACTGAGGCCGCTAAAGCCGCTTCAAATTCAAAAGACATGACCAATGACGAGCACGATATTATCATTGATGATAGCGAAGACATGAATGAAAGTGTCATTTTAGATGAGAGTGCAAGCACTGAACTACCCAGCCCCGCCGCTATCTTAAACGCGCCTATACCAAAGACTGACAGCCTAGCCAAAGAAGAGATTGATCGTTTAGAAGATGAGCGTAAGCGCTTAGCTGAACAAGAAAAGCTGGCTGCTGAGCAGTTGGCCATGAGCAAAAAACTCACCGATATGAAAGCAGAAGAGATCGCCCTACTCGAACAGCAAATAGCACAGCTAGAAGCAGATAGCGCTGGTCAAACAGAGCTACAATAAAAACAGCATTTCTGATAAAGAGGCTTAGGATGGCGAACCTGCAACTTACGCATGCGTCTATATTGAATAGTAGAGCACAACTGCTCATATTACCTGTCAATAACGCTGGCGTTCTATTGGACCCTGTCCTTGCACGAGCCAAAACCTTGTACCCTGATAACTATCATCGCTATCATCGTGCTTGCCGTGATGGTAGCTTAAATATTGGCAGCTGCTTACTACATAAGCGCATGCGTGAGCAAGCAGGTCTGGGTATCAGTAGTAATGGCAATCAGCCAAGCTATATCGCTAACCTTGTAGTATCAAATCATCCATACCATCCTGCGCGTACGCGTTGGTTCACCACTGCCTTGATTGATCTACAACAGCAGATGATGCCGCTCATACGTTATAAAGGCATACGCAGAGTTGCACTATTGGCACGTCCACTTATTTTTGATAATCCACGTGATACTGCAACTCACCAAAGTACTGAAGCAAATTCTCTGCCTCTAGATTGGCAGACTGATACATTGCCATTACTGACTACCTATTTACAAGACCTACCAAAGCTACGTATCGATGTGCACGTCCCAAAAAGCATCAGCTTATAAACAGACTATTACTTATAAACTGACTGTTACTTATAAACTGATTATGAATTGCTCAGTTATCGTTTTTAAAGATAAAAAAAACCGCCTTGAAATACTCTTTATGAGTACTCAAGGCGGTTTTTTTGGGTCAAACTACATCAAATACTGAGCCTTAGTTTTGCTCAACACCTTTCATAGTAAGTTTGATACGACCACGGTTGTCAACGTCTTGTACGAGTACCTTAACGACTTGGCCTTCTTTTAGATAGTCTGATACATTTTCTACGCGCTCTTCTGCGATTTGTGAGATATGCACTAGACCATCGGTGTTTGGTAATACGTTAACAAATGCACCAAAGTCTACGATACGAGCAACCGTACCTTCATAAGTTTTACCAACTTCAACTTCAGCAGTTAATGCTTCAATTTTACCAATAGCGGCTTTGGTGGCTGCTTTGTTTTCACCAAAGATACGAATAGTACCGGCATCATCAATGTCGATAACTGCGCCAGTCTCTTCAGTCAACTGACGGATAGTTGCGCCGCCTTTACCGATAACATCACGAATCTTGTCTGGGTTGATTTCGATAACCGCATAATTTGGTGCATGAGCGTTGATTTCAGTACGGCTTTCAGGCAATACTTGATTCATTGCGTCCAAGATGTGGATACGACCAGCATGTGCTTGCTTAAGCGCCTGCTCCATGATGTCAGGCGTGATACCTTCGATTTTGATATCCATCTGAAGTGCAGTGATACCGTCTTTAGAACCAGCTACTTTAAAGTCCATATCGCCTAGATGATCTTCATCACCCAAGATATCTGATAAGACAGCAAAACGCTCGCCTTCTTTAACCAGACCCATCGCGATACCAGCAACTGGTGCTTTTAATGGTACGCCTGCGTCCATCAATGCCAAGCTTGCGCCGCAAACAGACGCCATAGAAGATGAACCATTAGATTCAGTAATCTCTGATACCACACGGATCACATATGGGAAGCGTTCGCTATCTGGTAGCATTGCTTGTACACCGCGACGTGCAAGGCGGCCATGACCAATTTCACGACGTTTTGGAATACCTTCACGGCCCGTTTCACCAACTGAGAAATGCGGGAAGTTATAATGCAGCATGAAATGGTCACGAATTGTGCCACCTAGTGAGTCAATCATGTTGACATCACGGCTGTTGCCAAGCGTAGTCGTAACCAATGCCTGTGTCTCACCGCGGGTGAACAGTGCTGAACCATGCGTATATGGCAATACACCAACTTGTACGTCAAGCGCACGAACTGTCTCAGGATCACGACCATCGATACGCGGTTTACCTGACAAGATATTGTCACGAACGGTACGATATTTAAGGTCGTTATAGATTTCTTTAAGCTCAGACACGGTATCAGCATAAGTTTCTGACTCAGCATCACCAGCAAGTGCATCAATAATTGATTGCTTAATTTCGTCAAGCTTAGTGTAACGTGCTTGCTTATCAGTAATGGTATAAGCGTCAGCCACTTGCTCGCCGAACTGCTCTTTCATGCTGCTGGTAAGTGCTTGGTCACGCTCAGGAGCAGAGTATTGCTGCTTAGCAGTACCAATTTCTTCCGCCATTGAAGCGATATTATCAATAACAATTTGCTGCTGCTGATGACCGTACAATACTGCACCTAACATCTGGTCTTCTGACAGCTCTGCTGCTTCAGATTCAACCATCAATACCGCAGACTTAGTACCAGCCACAACCAAGTCTAGATCACTACTCTCAAGCTGCTCAGACGTTGGGTTTAGAACGTATTCACCATTGATAAAGCCAACACGAGCAGCAGCAACAGGACCATTGAATGGCGCATCAGAGATAGCTAATGCCGCTGAAGCACCGATTAGTGCAGCGATATCTGCAGACTGAGTTTTATCTGATGATACAACCGTCGCTGTGATTTGGATTTCGTTTACGTAGCCTTCTGGGAATAGCGGACGAATCGGACGGTCAATCAAGCGCGAGGTTAAAGTTTCAAATTCGCTTGCACGGCCTTCACGTTTGCCATAAGCACCTGGAATTTTACCCGCTGCATACATTTTTTCTTGATAGTTTACGGTGAGCGGAAAAAAGTTTTGACCCTCTTTAGCTTCTGACTTTACGACTGCTGCAACTAATACTGTTACGCCGCCCATGTGTACTAAAATAGAGTTTGCTTGACGAGCCATACGGCCTGTCTCGATAACGACTTGCTGGTTACCGTACTGAAATTCACGCTTAATGGTGTTAAACATTGTCATATAATCTTCCTAATGTTGACTGACAAAAGTGATATCAGCAACCTAATAAGCTGATATCTGTCATTAAAATTCTATGTATATGGCTACTACTGATTGACACTCTTTTTCTAAAAACTCATCTCAATCACTGCCAATAACGTTAATTGGTTATCTCTTATATCTGTCTGTGTTAGACATCGTACTATCATATATATTCGGTCGTGCAATTTTGACTTTACTATAAATACTATCAAAAAGGCGTCAAGTCAAAAGACTTTAGTGCTAAAAATCATGTAGGCTACCTTTGCACTCACAGTTATCGGATATCACCTGTCAGGTATTTGCTCATCCAATCAACTTATAGGCTAAGAGACTACTACTTTTAGATAATCGCCATGTATGGAGTAGATATGTTGTAAAAGTCACAAAGCATTATTTTACAGTGATTTGGAGCCATTGACCAATTAATTGCAAAACACAGCGACTATCAATAGAAAAAATTCGATCGTATATACATTTCATGCTGTTTTTACTAAAGCTGCTGTCTACACTGCGCGTCTTACCTAATGATTTACGAGATTATCTGAACCTGTCTTATAAAATGAATAAGCATAAAAAAACGGCGTGAAACTATTCCACGCCGTTTTATAAAAATCTATATTATCGATAACAACAAACAAGTCCCGAATGGTATAACGAAAACTTCAAGATTGTGCCATATAATGGTGTCTTTAGTTTTGGTGGCCCCTCATGATGTATTTGTCAGATTAACGACGTAGACCCAATTGGCTGATAAGAGTCGTGTAGCGACCAAGATCTTTACCTTTTAGGTAATCAAGCAATTTGCGACGTGTGTTAACCATACGGATAAGACCGCGACGGCTGTGGTGGTCAGCTTTGTGTGCTTTAAAATGGTTCTGCAAATCATTGATACGAGCACTTAACAAAGCTACTTGAACTTCTGGAGAACCAGTGTCATTTTCGCCACGTTGGTATTGAGCGATGATTTGTTCACGATCGGTATTAGTTAGCATAAATATCTCCGGCAATGCTAAGAGCTTTAGAACGGACTACAATTTAAGTCGGCTTTAAAGCAATAGAATAATAAATAAAATAACTTGTACGCCATTCAGGACAACCCTGCATTACTAGAGTTGACCTAGTGTACGACAAGCTCAGTTACAGATAACAATCATTTAATAAGCCTAAACTCCTGCATATTGACTTCCTACCTAGTTTTAGTGCTGGGCAAGATACAATGTACTGTCTAGAACCTGATTTAAATGTGAGGATGATTATAACAAAAAACCGCTGAACTAGCAGCAGTTTTTAATAATACTTGTAAGTCTAATCGTCTATCTAGCAAAGTTACCATTCATTTGCTACTTAACGTCGTTTTCCTTAGCGTTACCGCCCAACTCGTCATCTTCGAGTGGTGCCGTAGTTGCCTCAGCCAAACTATCAGGCGTCTTATCTTCTCTAGGATTGATATCTTCTGAGAGCTGTGCAATTTCTTTTTCTTGCTCGTCCATGTTATCTGCTGAATTACTCATATTAACTCCTAAATTGTTTTTAGACTTTGTGATTACTAGTGTTTGTTTAATAACTAAATAAGTACCAAAAAAAATAGCGTCATTCAGTTAAGAATGACGCATTAGATGTATTACTTGTTTTCTTTAGCACTCTCTAGATTATCTGCAATGCGATCTGCTGCAGCTTCACTGTCTTCAGTATGATTGTTTTCAGTTTGGCTTTTAAGAGCCGCATTCGCTGAATCAGAACGCTGTTGCTCAAGTTTAGTGTCGTTTGGGTTAGAGTTTGACATAATGTTCCCCTAGTATAGTTGTAATTAATTAAAATGTATTCGTGGTTAAACTTCAACCAGATGAAAAGATTAAGACAGTGCTTTATGTATTGCATCAGCGAAGTTGTCAATATCGTCTGGATTACGTGAAGTAATCAAATTACCATCGATTTGTACTGTTTTGTCTACGTAATTGGCGCCTGCGTTTTCTAAATCGGTTTGCAATGATTGGTAAGAAGTAAGCGTTTTTCCTTTGGCAATACCCGTATTAATAAGCGCCCAAGGAGCATGGCATATTGCTGCCAGTGGCTTACCTGCATCATTGATAGCGTTGATGATACGATGAGCTTCTTCGTTGCCACGTATCGTGTCTGCGTTTACAGTGCCGCCTGGTAATACCAATGCGTCGTAATCTTCAACATTCGCTTCTTTCGCAAAAATATCAGCCGTAAAGATATCGCCCTTATCAACATCCTGCTGCATAGCTTGGACTTCTTTGTCTTTATTAGTAGTGATAAGAAGAGTTTTATGACCTTTTTCTTTTAGTTTGTTATTAACTTCTTCATACTCTGCTTGCTCAAAATTGTTGTGTAGTAAAAAAGCAATCGTCTTCATGATATTCCTTATTATCTATAATTATTTGTAGTTTACTTAACTCGATAAACTGATTTTATTATTATTCAATCTCACATCTTCCACTGACCTATCCTATTTTTATTGAAATACATCCTTATGAGGTCAGTCTTAATTTTTAATTATTTATCTTCTTATTATTTATTTTTATAATATTTATCCATTTGATTTTTAGCTCAGCACTCCCTGTCTGATAAATCTAATGTACAAAAAAAACAGGTTTCACCATAGGTGAAACCTGCAATAAAATGTGACGGTATGTGATTAGTGTAAACTATTAGTAAAGCGGAGGGGATCAGACTAATAGTTTGTATACAAAGTGATATCAGTGTCAGCGCTGAATAAGTTTCTTTGGCTGCAAACGCCCATTAAGACTAACAGCTCCCAACCCAATAAACTCTCCTTGTTCATTGAGTAAACGTATATCAACAGGTATTTCATGTGCTACAGGCTGAGAAGACTCAAGATCAGCGTCGCCTTCTTTGTCGATTTCTAAATCGGTATCATTGGTACTTACGGCGTTGTCATTAGTTAGTTGATAAGAAACATTATTAGAAATGTAGTCCCTGAGTTTTCCATTTAGCTCATCAAATACATTCAAACGTTGGCCCATATGTACGCGAGCACACTGCTCTTCTGTAAGCATCAGCTCAGCATCGATATTGATACAGGCATCGATAGGTAGTAACCAAGACTGACGTTCTTCTAAATCATGCTCTTTTAACGATGATAAGACGATAGATTTATCAATACTAAACTTACCTACCTGTGTACGGCGCAGTGCTGTCAGATGCCCAAGCGTACCTAGACCCTTTGCAATATCTTCCGCTAATACACGCACATATGTACCTTTAGTACACGTTACTGTCAAACGAATCTGCTGATCATCAATCACATTCAGATCAATAGCCTTGATCATGATGTCTCTCGGTGGTCTATCAACCTCAATGCCAGCACGAGCATATTCATACAGTTTTTTGCCATCTTTTTTCAGTGCTGAATACATCGGTGGTATTTGCTGCTGCGCACCCAAAAACTGCTGTGCGATACTCGCTAATAAGTCTTCGTCAAACTCTGGAATAGAGGCTTGTTCGATGATTTGTCCATCAGCATCACCAGTATCCGTTTGGCTACCAAGTAGAATAGTTGCTTGATAAGATTTATCGGCATCCAGTTGATAATGGCTGAATTTGGTGGCTTCACCCAAGCAAATCGGCAACAGGCCAGTTGCCATTGGATCAAGTGTCCCTGTATGACCTGCTTTTTTGCTGTCATGCATAGGTGATTTAAACAAATACTTCACTTTAGAGACGACTTGCTGTGACGTCATGCCTTGAGGTTTATCCACCAAAATAACACCCGACACTTTTATTTTGTCAGGCGTTTTATTCGCTTTTTTATCCACTTGTTTGGACGCTATAGACATAATTATAATTTACTCGTCATTCTCGTTTTGCTCAGTTTGAGTGACGGCTTTACTGATCAAGTCCATCATGTAGTTACCACGAGCAGTCACTTCATCATAATGAAAACGTAGACGCGGCGTAGTACGTGTTTTTAGGCTATGGCTCAGTTCAGTACGCAAAAATCCTGCTGCTTTGTTGAGCACTTTGATACTATCTTCATGGTTGGTCTTCGTCATGGCATCATTGAGCTCAGGCTCCATGATGGTGACATAGACATCAGCATAGCCTAGATCTGGGCTGACTTTGACACTAGAGATTGTGACAAACCCTGTTAGACGAGGGTCATTGACTTCATCACGAATAAGAACAGCAAGCTCACGCTGAATCTGATCGGACAAGCGTTGTAGACGTTGGTTCATTTTATTACCTTACTTTAATGATACTTATTTTTATTAATAGACTTATCAATTAATTTAGTACGAATATTTGCCAAAAAAGGCCTAGCAGGGTGTACCTGTTAGGCCTATGTACCGCTAGATATTTACGGAGTATTCGACATGCTTAGCGAATGTCGCCTATTGCATTGCTGAATACTCTGCTATCGAACAGTGGCTTTAGATAGTACGTGCGAACTCTTGGATTTCAAAAACTTCGATTTTGTCACCAGCTTCGACATCATAGCCACGAACCGCTAGACCACATTCTATGCCAGTACGTACTTCATTGACGTCTTCTTTGTAGCGACGCAATGACTGCAATTGACCAGTAAAGATAACTTGGTCGTCACGTAGTACACGGATAGGTTTGTTACGGTAGATTGTACCTTCAACGACCATACAACCAGCAGCCGCACCGAATTTACTAGAGCGGAATACTTCACGAACGTCTGCCACACCAAGGATTTTTTCACGATGTTCAGGAGCAAGCATACCGCTCATTGCTGATTTTACATCGTCGATCAAACCATAGATTACGCTGTAGTAGCGAATATCCATATTAGCAGTATCTGCTTTGCGACGTGCTGTCGCATCTGCACGAACGTTGAAGCCTAATAGTACCGCCTCACTTGATTCTGCAAGCGTTACGTCAGATTCAGAAATCGGACCAACACCTGAGCTGATGACTCTGACTTTCACTTCTTCAGTAGACAACTCATTTAGGGCAGCTAATAATGCTTCAAGTGAACCACGTACATCTGTTTTTAGCAC
The DNA here is from genome assembly GCF_033790785.1 of Psychrobacter sp. PP-21. Classification (NCBI taxonomy): domain Bacteria; kingdom Pseudomonadati; phylum Pseudomonadota; class Gammaproteobacteria; order Moraxellales; family Moraxellaceae; genus Psychrobacter; species Psychrobacter sp. PP-21. Next base: position 98,682 of record NZ_JAMYEB010000003.1, read on the forward strand.
AATGTTCAAGAATGACACATCGCCTTGACCCATCTGATCGAACATACTCTCTAAACGCATAGCATTCTGACGTTCGAGTTGACGCTCACGCTCACGATTGGTTCTGAAATCTGCAACTTCGCGGGCTTTCTTCTCATCCGTAACCACCAAGAACTCGCTACCAGCAGCAGGCGTCTCAGGTAGACCTAGGATTTCTACAGGAATAGAAGGACCAGCTGATTTGATACGCTGACCATGCTCGTCAGTTAGTGCACGAACCTTGCCATAGTGCTCACCAGCCAAAACCAAATCGCCTTGCTTCAATGTACCTTTTTTGACCAATACGCTAACAACAGGACCACGACCTTTTTCAAGTCTTGATTCGATAACAACGCCCTGCGCAGCACCGTCTAGAGGCGCTTCTAGTTCCATTAGCTCAGCTTGCAAGCTAATGAATTCTAATAAGTCCTCGATACCTTCGCCGGTTTTGGCTGAGATACGAGCCATCGGCGTATCGCCACCCCATTCTTCTGAGATAACTTCTTTGGTAGTCAGCTCGTTAAGAACACGGTCAGGATCAGCGCCTGGTTTATCCATTTTGTTAATAGCAACAATGATTGGCGTACCAGCAGCACGTGCATGATCAATAGCTTCTGCTGTTTGCGGCATCATACCATCATCAGCTGCAACAACAAGTACCACGATATCAGTCGCTTGAGCACCGCGTGAACGCATAGCACTAAAGGCGGCGTGACCCGGCGTATCTAGGAAAGTAATAACGCCGCGATCGGTGTTTACGTGGTAAGCACCAATGTGCTGAGTGATACCGCCCGCTTCACCATTCGCAACTTTCGTTTCACGAATTTTATCGAGCAATGACGTTTTACCATGATCAACGTGACCCATGATAGTTACTACTGGTGGACGCGTTTGAATGTTACTACTGCGCTCATCAACAGCGTACTGTAGATCATCTTCAACTTTTGTATCGCTGACTGGCACGGGGTTATGACCCATCTCTTCAACAAGTAAACTTGCTGTAGCTTGGTCAATCGTGTCTGATTCACGAGCCATTTCACCCATTTTCATGAGCAATTTAGTAACTTCGCGAGCTTTAACTGCCATACGCTGCGCAAGATCAGCAACTGAAATCTGCTCACTAATCTCAACATCGTAGACGATCTTTTCAACTGGTTTTTCAAACTTGTGCTGTGACGCCTGAGTTGAACGCAAACCGTTTTTACGGTTCTTAATTTCACGCTCATCTTGATTTTTGCGACGACGGCCACGTGTGCCAGTACTGTTTGAACCGCGTTTGATTTCGCGACGCTCTTTTTCAAATGATTCTTCTAGGGCATCACCAACCAAACCTTCGGCCAATGGTTCATCTTTACGCACTTCAGTAACTGGCTCGCGATCTGTATATTTACCGGCCATTTTACGCATTTGCTCAAGCGTACGCTTTTGCGCTTCTTCAGCTTGAGTGCGGCGGGTTTCTAATTCGATTTCACGTAAACGCGCTTCTTCTTTCTCACGCGTTTCGCGAGCTTTACGCTCAGCAGCTGTTTCTACTTTAGGCTTGGTTGCAGCCACTTTTTTCTTCGGCTGCTCTTTCGGCTTAACTTCAGCAGTGGCTTTACCACCTTTTTTTACAACAACTGATGTAGAAACATCATCGTTCTTGTCATCTGATTTTTTGCTAGAACCTAAACTTGCACGCATTGCAGCTAATGTGGCTGCTTGGCGTTCTTCAGCTTTTTTCTTAGTGGCTGCACGTTCTTCAGCCTCTTTAGCGGCGCGCTCTTGAGACTCAGCTAAAGCCTGTTCACGGGCTGCCAATTCTTCAGCCATTTTCTCTGGGTCAGGCTTCTCGAATACTTTCTTTTTACGTACTTCAACATTGACGCTCTTAGACTTACCTGAAGAGCCGGTCACACGCGCGGTACTGGTCGTCTTAGATTTAAGACTGATACGGCGCTTTTCTTGTTGACCATGACTTTGCTTTAAATACGTCACTAGCTTCTCTTGCTCAAGCTCGGTGACTAGGTCATCCTCTGCGCGAGCAGGTAGGCCAGCATCTACTAGTTGCTGCTGTACAGCATTTGTAGTTTTGCCTACCATTTCTGCCAGTTCTTTGACGGTCTTATCTGCCATTTATTATCACCTACTGTCTATTATTTGCTATATGTTCAATTCAGTTGTTGGCTACAAATGATTGGGTTAAGGCCAGTACCTACAACATGTAAGTATTAGCACTTTATTCTCAATAGCATATCACCAAAAGACAGCGATATGCAGTTACCGCTTATTCATCGAACCAAGATTCCCGAGCTTTCATGATGAGTTTTCCTGCAGTTTCAGAGTCTAATCCTTCGATGTCTTCTAAGTCGAAGACGGCTTGTTCTGCCAAGTCATCAACGGTAATGATGTCTTTTTGTGCCATTTTATAAGCCCAGCTGACTGTCATACCTTCAAGCTCTTGGAGCTCTTGACTTGGCTCTTTCATGTTCTGTTGTTTGACCAATTCGTCTGCGATGACAACTTCTTTGGCACGCTCTTGAATCATGTCGATGGCTTCGTCGTCTAGGCCTTCAATGTCATAGAAGGTCTCAACAGGTACGTAAGCCACTTCTTCAATACTGGTGAAACCGATATCGACCAATGCCTGTGCTAAGTCTTGATCAACTTCTAGGCGCTCATAAAACAGCTCAATAAATGCTTTCGATTCATTTTCTTGACGCTGCTTGTACTCTTCTTCGAGCATCATATTCAGCTTATAACCTGTCAATTCAGACGCCAAACGTACGTTTTGACCTTGCGAGCCAATCGCGCGTGCTAGTTGATCATTGGTGCTAAAGATAATGTCTGCTGTCTGGGCATCTTCATCTAGAATAATACTGCTAACGTCAGCAGGCTCTAGAGAGCTAATAATGAACTGGGCTGGATCATCTGACCAGACCACAACATCGATACGCTCGCCATCCAATTCTTGTTGTACCGCTTGAATACGTGTACCACGCATACCGATACAAGCACCCACTGGATCAATACGATGATCGTTAGTCTTAACCGCTATTTTAGCACGGGTACCCGGCAGACGAGCAACGTTGCGAATTTCAATAATTTGTTCTGCAATCTCAGGCACTTCTTTTTGCATCAACGCTGATAGCATTTCTGGGTGCGTGCGAGATAATAATAGCTGTGCACCGCGGTTCTCACGATTCACATGATATAAGATAGCGTTGATACGAGATTTGGCACGTAATTGCTCACGTGGCAACATCTGATCGCGTGATAGATAGCCTTCAGCGTTATCACCTAAGTCAATGATATAGCCATCACGTGTCTGTTTTTTGACTTCGCCATACATCATCTCACCAACACGTGGCTCAAAAGCATCGGCAACAAGCGCGCGCTCAGCTTCGCGGATTTTTTGAATGATGACCTGTTTTGCTTGAGTAGCCGCAATACGACCAAATTCGATCGATTCAATCTGCTCTTCTTTGATATCACCGATTGACCATTCTTCTTGATCTAGATCTGTGATCGCAAGCTGACAAGCTGGCATTTCATGGTCTTCATCTGCAACCACGGTCCAGTAACGATAAGTATCGTAATCGCCAGTTGCACGGTCGATTGATACGCGAACTTCCACTTCTGGCTGTTCGGTATATACTTTTTTCTTAGTCGATACCACCAAAGCATCTTCTATTGCTTCAAAGATATCTTCAGGATTTAAGCCCTTTTCATTACTGACAGTTTCTACTACCGTTAAGATTTCACGACTCATGCTATACCTGTCCTATCATTTTTTAATTGACTTAAATTTTATAATTTGTGTGTTGCTATTATATCGCTACTATAAGCCGCGTAAACTATTTGAAGATGAAACCAGCACTCTCTTATGAGTCACTCTATAGTTCTTAGCAGTTACGATCATAGTATGAGTTCAGACATCTTCATAAACTAAGTTGGCTTTATCAATATTGCTCAATGCAATTTCAAACTGCTCACCATCGCTTGACGTTAGCTTAAGAGAGCTCTCATCTATACTGTCTAATGTACCTGTTGCTTTACGGCGTTTTTGATCGCCAGTACCAATAGCTTGGATCAAACGCAGGCTTACCGTTTGACCAACATACGCATGCATTTGTTCATCTGAGAAAAATGCACGATCAAAACCTGGTGAAGACACTTCTAAAACATATTCGCCAGCAATAGGGTCATGTACCTCTAAAATACCGCTTACTTGGTGATTTACCGCTGCACAGTCTTCGATTGTCACATGCTTATCTTGAGCTTGCTCTTCTGGCAATGCCTCAATATAAATGCGCAGTAAAGAGCGGCGACCTTGTGGCGCAAACTCGATACCCCATAATGACACATCACAAGCAGCCACAGCAGGGGCAATAATATTAGTCAGTTCTGCAACTTTAGTCGAAAGCTTCATAATCTTTTTGTCTTTTCCTATTCACTTATCTGTCGTACTTAGTAAACCGTATTGAAGTCTTACTCTTCTATCTATATAAATTTTTTGGTTTGGTAAGAAGAATCACGGTCATTATATAATTATAAATCACAAACATATCAAATGTGTTGTGCCTTTATATAGGGATGAGCATAAAAAACATCAAGCTCAGCCAAACAATGCTTTTATTATTCATAAAGCACTACTATCGATGAAAGCGTGAGGAATAAAAGATAGTGTTGCTTAAGGAGCATCGTGCCAGTGGCGGCCGATGATGACCAGTGACGAGTAATATCATACTCTATTGACTTAGAGCTTAGCACAAGTAGGATAGATACCGCGATAACACCGACCTTTAGATACAAAAAAACCCACAAGCATAATGGTGGGCTAATCGGTACTGACAAATTTAGTGTACAAAACATCAGTATAAAAAGTGGTAGCGGGGGCTGGATTTGAACCAACGACCTTCGGGTTATGAGCCCGACGAGCTACCAGACTGCTCCACCCCGCATCAATCTAGAACGCATATTATAGGGAGACTTTATAGAAGTGTCAACACTTATTTTAAATAAATTATAAATTAAGTATTTTCTACTAAAATATCTAACCTGACGATATGCTACGTCTATAAAACTTGGTGCGATTGGGGGGACTTGAACCCCCACAGCTTGCGCCACCACCCCCTCAAGATGGCGTGTCTACCAATTCCACCACAATCGCATTTTACTACGCTGTTCTCTAGCATCTAATCTACGGTAAATAATGCTTAAGGTAGGCATCGGTAGAAATAGGCATTGCGAAAACAGGAAAGCATTGTAAATCTAACGTGCCAAAATAGCAAGCGTTGCCTGCTCAAAAGACACTTATTCAGGGTTTTCTGTTAACGGACGCGGTGTTTGCGGTACTGACACTGGCGCGTCCAAACGGAACTGATCTTCAGCCTGCTTACGAGCATGAACCGCAAGCGTCATACTCGTAATAAAAAATACCACGGTTAGTGCCGCTGTCGCGCGCGTCAAGAAATTGGCCGTACCTGCTGCGCCAAATACCGTACCTGACGAGCCAGCACCAAAAGAAGCCCCAGCATCTGCCCCTTTACCATGCTGTATCAAAATCAAGCCGATCATGGCAATGGCCACAATAATATGCAGGGCTAATATAAACGTAAACATGGTGGCCTCTTTTGCCGCGTAATGACGACTGATAACGAAAAATAAAACTTAGGGTTAATGGGAGTAGCATCTAATGTCCAACGATGCTAGGTCGATTCTATAAATAAGGCGCATTGTACACGATTGCAAGGGCACTGTTAAACCTACTTTTACCCACTGATAAAGCCACAGTACGTAATAGTCTCTGTAGGCTATGATCTTGATATATGGGAATTATTTATCTAATTAAGCATTAGCTTGATCAAAAGCATTCGCAATTGCTAAAAAGCTCTCTGCCTTTAGTGAAGCACCACCAACCAAAGCACCATCAATCATAGGATCTGCAGCAAAGCTTCCAGCATTACTGGCATTGACACTACCACCATAGAGCACCGTGATATTGTCTACATTGCTAGCAAAGCCTGCAATAGCTTGCTTGATATACTGATGCGTCTTACTGACTTCCTCTACCGTCGGCACTTTACCCGTACCGATAGCCCATACAGGTTCATAAGCGATAATCAGTTTCTCAGAGAGCAGCGAGATAAGATGTGGCTGCTGGACAAGTAAGTCTTTTATTACCGAGAGCTGTGCATCAATAATATCCAGTGTTTGATGCTCATTATACTGCGTTTGTGTTTCCCCAATACAGAACACCACACCTAAGTTCTCCGAAAATGCATGAGATAACTTGTTCAACAGGCAATCGTGAGATTCTTTATGGTATTGGCGACGCTCCGAATGACCAAGTATTGTCCAAGTAGCACCCGCATCGGCGACTTGCTGTGCTGAACAGTCACCAGTATACGCGCCAACATTCGCGCTATAGGTGCTAATATCTTGAGCGGCACTGAGTATTGTGCTGCTTGCTAAGCGTTCGCTGACCGCGGATAAATGAATACAGCTTGGTGCTACCATTAACTTACATTGGCTATTAGAAGTTGTCGTTCCGGTTTGTTTTTGGGTGCCCATTTTAGACAGCAACTCATCTAACAACACACTAACATCGTTGCTAGTTGCTGGATTTTGCTTCCAATTACCGATCACCCAAGCTTGCATACTCATTTACCTTGTCTCATGTATTGATGCCAATTCGGCTAATATGCGCGCCAGTATAACAAATAATTCGCAAGTGCTATAGTAGGGTTCTATCAAGAAGCGCTGAGCGTTTTGATCACTGCATGCAAGCGTCAAGGTTGTCAGCCATACTTTTATACTATGACGATTTGATTGTTAATATAAAGCCTTCAAACTAAAGTAAAGTCGTATATTATTAAGCATAACCATATTAAATGCCGTTATTGGCTTCTCTTTACGTAAATATGCCAAGAATGACAGATTAAGCAAGATCATAAAGTGTTAAAGAGATTTACTGAGAAAACAATGTATCAATCACCGCAAATATTTTAAATTGTAAATAATTAGTACGTACCGAAGACGTATGCAAAATATTTGGTATTAAGGAGAGGTCATAATGTCTATTGCAACCAGTAAGTATGGTGGTCTAGCCCAACAACTCATCAGTGATGGTGTTGTTAGTGAAGCAAACATGAAAACAGCGCAAATGGAATCGCAACAACAGCAAATAGGTTTGGTACCTTACCTTGTAGACAATAAACTGGCTGATGCTTATCACCTCGCCCAAATGCTATCGCAAGCTTTTGGTGACCCATTATTTGATCTAGATGCACTAAGCACTGATGTTATTCCAAAAGACCTGGTAGATGAAAAGATCGTTCGTAAGTTTAATGCTTTGCCACTATTCAAGCGGGGTCAACGCCTGTTTGTGGCACTCAGTGACCCAACCCGTGTTGATGCCATTGATGCCATTGCTTTTAACTCTCGCTTGTCGATCGAGACCATCGTTGTTGAAGAAAACAAACTCAAGAAACGAATTGAGGATGTTTACGCTGATACGATGCAAAGCTTTGATAGTTTTTCCGATAGTGACTTAAATATTGGTTTCGATGAAGGTCAGGAAGAAGAAAATGAGACGAAACTTAATGAAGGTATCGATGAAGCACCGGTCGTAAAGTTCGTCAATAAAATGCTGGTTGATGCTATACGTATGGGAGCTTCTGATTTACATTTTGAACCCTATGAGAAATCTTTTCGAGTACGTTTTCGCGTCGACGGAGTCATGCAAAAAATGGCCAATCCACCTGTGCAACTTGCCAATAAAATTGCAGCCCGTTTGAAAGTTATGTCACAGATGGATATCTCTGAACGCAGAGTACCGCAAGATGGACGCATTAAACTCAAACTCTCTAAAAATAAAGCCATTGATTTTCGGGTAAACTCACTACCAACATTGTTCGGTGAAAAACTTGTTTTGCGTATTTTGGACCCTTCATCAGCAATGCTCGGTATTGATGCATTGGGCTATGAACCAGATCAGCAGGAAATGTTTTTAGAGGCATTACACAAACCACAAGGCATGCTCCTCATCACTGGTCCTACTGGTTCTGGTAAGACGGTATCACTTTACACTGGTATCAACATCTTGAATACGGGCGCCACCAATATCTCAACGGCCGAAGACCCTGTCGAGATTAACCTTGAGGGGATCAACCAAGTTAACGTCAACCCTAAAGTCGGTCTAACCTTCGCCAATGCGCTCAAGTCTTTCTTACGTCAAGATCCTGATATTGTCATGGTTGGTGAGATTCGTGACTTAGAAACCGCCGAGATTGCTATAAAAGCAGCTCAGACTGGACATATGGTACTTTCAACTTTGCATACTAACTCTGCACCCGAAACATTAACCCGGTTACGCAATATGGGAGTGGCTTCTTTTAACATTGCGACTTCGGTCAACCTAGTCATTGCACAGCGCTTGGCACGGCGACTATGTAAAAACTGTAAAAAACCGATCAGTATTCCACGGCAAAGCCTGCTAGAAATTGGTTTTACTGATGCCGACTTAGACAATCAAGATAATGTTATTTATGAGCCAGTAGGCTGCAATGAATGCCGTGAAGGTTACAAAGGTCGTGTCGGTATTTACGAAGTGATGAAGGTAAGCCCTGATATCTCACGTATTATTATGGAAGACGGCAATGCCATAGATATCAAAGATGCTGCTCTCAAAAATGGTTTCCGCGATCTACGCCGTTCGGGTATTTTAAAAGTCCTACAAGGTGTCACTAGTATACAAGAAATGATGCGGGTTACTTCTGAATAGACACTTAAGTGTTGATATCGGTCTCTCATAAGTTTATAGCTAGTAATTAAAAATAAAACAGATAAACACTGGTTTTTTACGCTAAAATAAAGTATGCCTAGCCAATATTACGCGTTCGGCATCCTCCTATACATTTGTAATATCTATACTGGATCATTTTGAGGGTAGTAACATGGCAAAAGCTAAGACAGATATGTTGTTGGACTTTACCTATGATGGTACGAACAGACGCGGGCAGAAAGTAAAGGGCGAAACGACCAGTCGCAGCTTAGAATTAGCCAAAGCGACCCTACGCAAACAGGGTATCACGGTTAAAGGTATCAAGAAAAAACCAAAACCCTTGTATACCTTCAAAAAACCGATTAAAGCCATTGATATTGCTATCTTTGCTCGTCAGCTAGCAACGATGATGAAAGCAGGCGTTCCACTCACCCAGTCTTTCGAGATTGTCGCTGACTCACTTGATAACCCCAGTATGAAGGATTTAGTCCTACAGATTAAAGCGGATATCGAAGCGGGTGGTACCTTTGCTTCTGCTCTACGCAAACATCCTCGCTACTTTGATGACTTGTTCTGCTCGCTTGTTGAATCTGGTGAACAATCAGGTGCACTTGAAACGATGCTCGAACGCGTAGCTACCTATAAAGAAAAAAGTGAGCTATTAAAAGCAAAAATCAAAAAAGCAATGAAATACCCTATTGCCGTTATTGTAGTTGCCATTATCGTTACTATGATTCTCCTAATAAAGGTAGTCCCTGTATTCTCTGATCTGTTTGGCTCCTTCGGTGCAGAACTACCTGCGTTTACGCAAATGGTTGTTGGCATGTCTGAGTGGATGCAAGCATGGTGGTTTATTTTGATTATTATTATCGGTGGCGCCATTATAGGTTTTTCAGAAGCTAAAAAACGCTCTAAAAAATTCCGTGATTTTTTAGACCGCGCTGTCTTAAAAGCACCAATTTTTGGCAATATCGCCTATCAGGCAATTATCGCTCGCTTTTCTCGCACACTATCTACAACATTTGCTGCCGGTGTACCACTTATCGATGCTTTAGACTCTACTGCTGGCGCGACCAACAACGTTGTATTTTACAATGCTACGCAGCAGATTAAAAATGATGTGTCTACTGGTCAGCAATTGCAATTCTCTATCCGATCTACCAACTTGTTTCCAAGTCTGGTCATTCAGATGGTTGGTATCGGTGAAGAATCCGGTAGCTTGGAAGAGATGCTGGATAAAGTCGCCGTCTATTACGAAAATGAAGTAGACAATGCTGTTGATGGTTTAACCAGTTTGATGGAACCTTTAATTATGGCAGTACTGGGGGTCTTGGTCGGTGGTCTAGTCATTGCGATGTATCTGCCAATCTTCCAAATGGGCTCTGTAGTAGGATAATAGATCGATGCAATTTATACAGTTACTACAAGAACATACTGCCTTAGCTTTAATTATATTTAGTCTATTGGGTCTTTGTATCGGTAGTTTTTTGAATGTGGTTATTCATCGTACTCCCCTCATGATGCTGCATGGATGGCGACAAGAATGCAGTCAGTTCATGACTGAACAAGTAGACATGCCGCGCGAGCACACGCTACCGATAGCAAACATTGTAGCGAAAGACCAGCCAATCACTTTGAGTCGGCCAGCGTCTCGCTGTCCTCATTGTGCCCACAAAATCAGATGGTATGAGAATATACCTTTAATCAGTTGGTTAATGCTGCGCGGACGCTGCTCCAATTGTAAAGCATCAATCGGTATACGTTATCCTTTAGTCGAGCTGGTAACTGCCCTACTATCAGTGTTAGTGATCTATAAATTCGGTGTAAATGCTACAGGGCTGTCCGCTCTGGTTTTGGTATGGACATTAGTGGCTTTAACAGGGATTGATTTTGATACGCAGCTACTACCTGACCGTTTGACGTTTCCATTGGCAGGTTTGGGGCTCGCGGTGAACTCACAAAGTTGGTTTGTGTCGCCAATACAGTCGATTTGGGGGTTACTGCTAGGGTTTTTGTCGCTATGGATCGTCGTGAAGGTGTTTTACTTGATCACAAAAAAACATGGAATGGGACAAGGCGATTTTAAACTATTAGCAGTATTGGGCGCTTGGCTTGGGCCTATGATGTTACCTTTAATAATTCTATTATCGTCCCTACTTGGGTCAATTGTCGGGTTAATCTTGATGAAAAAGCAAGGTGAGAGCAAGCCTTTTGCCTTTGGTCCTTACATTGCTATCGCAGGCATCGTGGCGTTGTTGTATGGTTCAGATATCGTCAGTTGGTATCTTGGCATGTATACTTACTAAATGATTCTCATAACTTTTCAGCAGACATGTATAAACGAATAAACAAGATTTTTTGAAATCTAATGGTTGGTTTATCGCTGCATTCCTTACTATATATACTAGACAAGCTGCTACTATGTTAAAAAACACGCCTCACCCTTATTCGCATCAATCACAAAGTCCCCAAACGAGTAATAAAACACTTGTAGTCGGTTTGACAGGTGGTATTGGTAGTGGTAAATCCGCTGCTAGCGCTTGGTTTGCTGAACAAGGTATCGATATCATTGATGCAGATGTGATTGCACATGAAACTGTTGCCAAAGGCAGCGACACGTTACGCAAAATCCAGAAAAAATTCGGTGATTGGGTGTTGAACGGTGATGGGTCAATGGATAGAGCTGCTGTGCGCACTCATGTGTTTACAAACCCCGAAGCACTGATTGAGCTTGAAGCTATCACTCACCCAGCGATACGTGAAACGGCAAAAGCACAGCTAGAGGCTAGTACCTCCCCCTATGTGATATTGTCCGCACCGCTACTGATTGAGGCTGCGGAAGCAGGACTTGCTAATTTATGTCAACGTATTCTAGTCATGGACGCCGCTGAGGACACGCAGCTTGCACGTGCCAGTCAGCGTGATGATCAAAGTATACAAAAAATCAAAGCCATTATGACCAATCAGCTCAGTCGTGAAGAGCGTAATCGTCATGCGGACAACGTCATACTCAATGAAAGTGATCTGGCATCCTTATACCTACAGCTAGAACCCTTACATCAAGAGTATCTTATGCTTGCCCAGCAGCTAAAGTTCGCTGTCGATTAACTTCGTACAATGCCATACCAGTTGCAACGCTCACATTTAGACTCTGTAAATTGCCATGCTCGTTTCCTGACATTGGGATATATACAAGCTCATCACAGCTTTCCATTGTTAGGCGACGCATTCCCTCTCCTTCTGAACCCATAATAATAGCAGTTTTCCCAGTCAGATCAGCAGCATGTATTGGTTTGGCATCGGCATTGAGCGCCGTACCAAATACAAATACACCAGCACTTTTAATTTGTGACAACGTGCGTGCCAAATTTGTGACACTGATAATCGGCATCATTTCTGCTGCACCAACCGATACTTTGGCTACTGTGGGCGTTAGGCTTGCTGCGTGATGTTTGGGACAAACAACCGCATCTACACCCATGGCAACTGCCGTACGCAAGCATGCACCAAAGTTATGCGCGTCTGTGATTTGGTCCAGTACCAATAACAAGCACTGCTCACGACCAATAATGGTATCGAGTAAGCCCTCATCGGCGAAACCTAGTGGACGAGCATTGAGGACCACGCCCTGATGCTGCGGACTACCGCATAACTGCGTTAGCTTGTCTTTTTGGGTTGGCTGAATACTAATACCATTAGCCTCAGCTTGGGCTATGATGGCTTGTACATGACTGTCAGTCTCGCGCCCTTGCTGCACAAATAAGCTAAGACCATCAAGAGGACGATGTTCAAGTAGCGCATCAATCGCATGGATGCCATAAAAATAAATGGGTTTTGCCATAGTAGGCCTATTAAATATTAGGTGGGTATCGCGATAAGCGATGGAGTAAAAAGGATGTCGTTAGCACTGATAATAGATGTAGCTATGACTATTCATTGCCAATTGAACAAGACTTAAAAACAGAAATAAACAATACCAACCTGATATTGTTTATTTTTTGGTTGTTGACATTATTAGCCAATCATTAATGATATTAGCGTAACGGTATTTTTATCGTACTGCTAACACTATCAGCCTTCTAATATGATCAGCCCTCTAGGTGGCAGACATACTGAACGATCTCTTCGGTACGAAGATTGAAACCACTATTGCCTTCGACGACAAATGATTGACCTGCACGGTAGTAGCTAAACTCCTCGTCGCCGTTGATTTTCACTTCACATTCGCCGCTGGTGATTTCGATACGCTCAGAGGTATTGGTACTAAAGTGATAGTGCTCTACCAGATTATCACAGGGTAGGATAACACCCAATGTCTTATGGCGACCATCTTCAAACATAATGGTATGGCTCGAGCATCGACCGTCATAAGATATTGTCGCTTGTGCATTGACTGTTACGTTAGTAAATTGCGCCGCTGTCATCGTGGCTTCCTTATCAAATAATTATGGTAAAACTAAAAAATAAGTAACGGGTTACAGTCGTCCCAGCATAGCGTCATGACCAGACACTTCTGCTATGCGTACTGTATCCTTTTATACTAGATGTCTGCGCACTACAAGTAATCGCAGCTTCTATGAAAACGCTTTGGAACAACAACTGATCGGGACATTGTGCTTCCCACTATACGCCTATAATTTTACAAACTCATGACTTGTTGTCATGTATTACATTTTATCATTGTGTGAGATTATGCTACCACATTATATCCATAAAGTTTGTTAAAGCGACTAGGAAAATACTGCTTAGTACTGAATAACCATCGACTTAATTAGTGTTTTTTCGTATGACTATTTAATCAGTATAAGGGATAGGCTGTCATGAGCACTGCCCGAGTTATTTTATATATTGGCTGTTTATATACCTACTTGGTTTTGAGACATCAAACTATCCTAATAGTTGATATTGTAGACATTATAGTAATGACTTGCGGTCTATTTTCGATAGTTATATGATACTCTTCCTAGAAGAAAGTCTATTATACATCGTCTTAAAGTTTGTATTTAAACCTATTTAGCACCATACTATTTGCCTACAATATCTATCTACTTAATACGGTTAAATAGATAAAATCATCTCATTATTTATCCCGTTTCATAGATAACTCCTTGAGTTTTATATGAAGTCCATTGTCTGTCACGAGAGGCGTTGATGCTAGTATCATTAACTTTACATCAGTTTGCATTGATCGCTAAGCATGAGCTGAGTGTAGCTGAAGGCTTTAATGTCATCACTGGTGAGACAGGGGCTGGCAAGTCGTTATTATTAGATGCGCTGTCTTTATGTGTCGGCGCGCGCGCAGACAGTGCGATGGTCAGGCATGGCGCAGCACATGCAGATGTCTATGCTCAGTTTGATATCGCAAATGACCCTGTTATCGCTGAGTGGTTTATCAAAAATGATCGAGCGTTAGAAGAGCCTGAAGTGCTTATTCGTCGCCAGCTCAGTGATACAGGACGCTCAAAAGCATGGTTAAATGGGTCACCTGTCAGCTTGGCTGAGCTAAAAAGCTTAGGCACGTTACTGGTTAATATACACAGTCAACATGCTCAGCAGGCCTTGCTGAAACCACAGTTTGTGGTGCAATGGTTAGATGAGATGGCACAAATCACGCCGCTAGCTGAACAAACTGCCAGTAGCTATCAGGAGTATCAGCAGCTAAAGCGCCGCGCTGATGACATCGCTAGCCGTGAAGCACAGCGTCAAGACCGTATTCAATTGCTACAAAGCCAACTGGCGGATATCGCACCTTTATTGGCTGTCGATTATGCAGACGTCGAATCTGAGCATGAAGAGTTATCCAATATCGAAGCCCTCATGCAGGAGGCCAGTCATGGCTTGCATCTGCTCGATAACGATACTGACGAACCAGACGTTATGACGTTGCTTGGACAAGCTATTAAACTCTGTGATCATCAAGTAAGTGTCAGCCAAACGTTTGAGCAAGCCTCTGAACAGCTGCATTTGGCACAGCAACAAATCACTGAAGCCACGACCCTACTGTCGGACTATGCCGAGCAGCAACTGCCTGACCCTGAGCGTTTGCAATCATTAGACAATCTCATCAGTTTGGGTCATCGCCTATCTCGTAAGCACAACTTGCCAGCAGGTGATTTGATCGACGAAGCAAAAGGATGGCAAGAGCAATTAGAGCAATTAGAAAATGAGCCGAGCAGTGATGTAATGGCTGCTCAAATCGAGCAAGCTTGGCAGGACTATCTGGCATTGGCAGCTCAGCTAAATAAAGCGCGTACAAAAGTGGCGCCCTCAATCAGTAAACAGCTTATTGAGCAGTTACAGCCGCTTGCACTACCTAATGCTCGCTGCGAGTTCATATTTACCGAAAAGGCAGAGCCAGGTCACTATAACGCGCAGGGGTGCTTCGATGTCGACTTACTGTTCAGTGCCAATGTCGGTATGCCGATGCAGCCACTACACAAAATCGCCTCAGGTGGTGAGCTATCGCGCATGGCGCTGGTCATGCAAGTACTACAAGCGACCAATGCTGATAATAATGCTGCCAAGCCCATGCTCGTATTTGATGAAGTCGATGTCGGTATCAGTGGCGGTACGGCACAAGTCGTTGGTGAGCTGCTACGCACACTAGGGCAAACGCAGCAATTGCTTGCCATTACTCACCAAGCCCAAGTCGCAGCGCAGGCGCATCAGCATATATTGGTACAAAAGCATCATCAAGAGCAAACTGAAAGCGAGCTACTCATATTGACTAACAGTGCACAAGTAGATGAGCTTGCCCGTATGTCTGGCGGGGTGACCATTACAGAGGTCACTCGTGATCATGCTCGCAGCTTATTGTCTGATGTCAAATAACCTACTATCAGATAGCACGCCTACTATCGCTAAATTATCTGTTGTTTGTCAGCAAAACAGTGTTTACTAGATAACAGTGTTTACTAGACAATTATAACCGTCAGTAGCATGTGGCGTGAATCTTGCTTTTCTATCCGTTATCACCATATAGTGGTCTCTCACCCTTTTTATTTGGTTGCGTTTGTTTCTATGTCTAAAACCAATTTGACCCATCACTTCTTGATTGCTGCACCAGAGCTGTCAGACCCCAGGTTTGAGCAGGCGCTTATCTATATCTGCCGTCATGACAAGCATGGTGCGCTAGGTCTGATGGTTAATCGTCCACTTGAGCAATCTCGAGTCGGTAAGCTATTAGAAGATTTAGATATCGAAGTGACCAATCCACAAGTGATGGAAGATGTGGCACTAGAAGGTGGTCCCATGTATCCTGAGGTTGGTTTTGTGCTGCATACTGGTCAACCAGAGTGGGCGTCTTCTTTTGCGATTTCGGAGAACGTCTGTATCACAACCAGCCAGGATATCCTAAAGCGTATCGCTGCAGGACAAGGTGTCGGTCATTATCAACTGTGTCTGGGTCATGCCAGCTGGGGCAAAAAGCAGTTAGACCAAGAACTGGGTAATGGTGACTGGCTGGTGTGCCCCGCCGACCTTAATTTGTTGTTTGATACGCCATTTGAAGAACGTTGGCAAATCGCTGCGGACAAAATCGGTGTCAACTTTGATTATCTCAGTAGTGATATTGGTCACGCTTGATATCATATGTTTTATGAATTACGCCTTATAAATACAGATACAGAACCACAGGATAGCCGTGACTATGGTAGATAGCCCTTTTACAGCCACTAGCAAAGACGCTATAAACAGTGCCATTGATAGCCTCAATGCTGCTGGTGTCAGTCATAGTGACCCTAGTACCAGTGACCTGAATACCAGTAACATTACCATTGAGACTGGCATTGCCGAGAGTGCTGAACCAACGGTAAAGCCGCATCTTATTTTGGCACTAGATTATGGTGTCAAAAAAATGGGTATGGCGCTTGGTAATACCATGACTCAGACCGCCCGTGCATTTGACATCTTGGCGATGAATAATGGTCAGCCTGACTGGGACAATCTAATCGGTATTATTAAGGTCTGGGGCGTGGCACAAGTCATCGTCGGTCTACCACTTAATATGGATGGCAGTAGCTCCATGCTCTCAAAACGAGCACATAAATTTGCGCGTCGTTTGGCACATAGGATCATGGAGCAACATCTGCCCGTAACCGTGTCACTATGTGATGAGCGCCTGACCTCAATCGAAGCAAGAGAAATCGCATGGGATAATGGTTGGATAAAAAATGAGCGCGACCCGATTGATGACATCTCTGCCTGTATCCTGATGTCGACCTATTTTTCGGACCCAGCTAGCAGTATTGCTATTGACGCGATCAAAGCCGACTAGTCAAAAAAGTACCTGAAATACATAGTTGCCTTATGACGCGACTTCGCTATATCGTCTCTTTCCACAGATAAATGACTGATTACTATGACCACCGCTTCAGACCAAGATTTGCATACTAAGTCGCAACATGGTTTTGCACCGCTTGCTATTGCCCGTATTAGAGGTGCGCAGCGTGCAAACCAAGTAGCGATTTATCTTATTTATGCGGCTATTCTCGCATTTGTGGTCTTTGGCACCATCGCTAGCATCAAGATGTTCCATGACAACCAGCTTCTTTATCGATTGTTTTATAACCTACCCTATGCTCTAGTTGCTCTCACCATTCCTATTACTATTTATGATGCGCTGGTGGTATATCGCTACCGTTTGAACCAGCCTTCGATGATTGCGATGAGTATCGGTGTCTCGACTATCATACTGATTGGTGGGTTAATATTTGCAGATACTGTCTGGTTGGGATTGTCCTGTTGGCTGGGTGTGGCTTTTTTATTTAAAGTAAGTTTTAAGCGCTTTTTTAACTTTTTAGAAGTGGCTGACTTGCCTGATAATGACGAAACGCAAGAAATAGATATGGTAGACGATTCAGACAGCACGCATCAATAAATCACGCAAACCAACTGTTATTAAACCCACCTATTTAGCTTTACGGTAATGACTATGACCACTTCTATACCAGATACCCCGATCAACCATCATCTAGACACGCAGGGGCTGATCTGCCCTGAGCCTGTGATGATGCTACACCGAGTCATCCGCAGAGCAGATAGTGGGGATATGATCGAAATACTGGCAACCGACCCTGCTACCACTCGCGATATACCAAATTTCTGTCGTCATTTGGGTCATGAACTGATGACTCAAGAAACGCTGGCAGAAAACATCAGCCTAGACACTGACCCTGACGAAATCACCATCGATAGTGACGATACTACACCTGCAAGCGTGACGCTGTATCGTTATGTGGTTAAGAAAAAAGAGGCGTAATAGGTCTGGTTTTTTCCTAATAATTACCTGTCACTGCTAACCTACCCCTTATCTGAGATTGTCTTATGAGCCGTGATCGCGCCGTACAGCAAAGGCAACCAAAAGCACTGGCAGTCGATGATGAGCCAGCTTATATGACCGAGTTCCGTCAAGCCATGCTGGCACGTGGCCTGGCAACGCGTACTCGTAATGCGTATGTGCGCGATTTACGTGCTTGTGAATTAACCAATCCTATTGCCCTGACTCGCTGGCAGCCTGATGATGTGCTGCACTGTCTGTCACTACTCACTCAAGATGGCAAAACCCCGCGTACCCAAGCGCGTATGCTCTCAAGCCTACGTCAATTCTATCTGTGGATGATCGCGAGCAACCTACGTGAAGACAATCCTTGTGAACGTATCAAAAGTCCAAAGCTTGGTCGCCCACTGCCAAAAGACTTGAGCGAGGCTGATATTGATAACCTCTTAGCCGCGCCTGATACCAGCACTGCTCTCGGACTGCGCGACAAAGCCATGCTAGAAGTACTCTACGCCTGCGGTCTGCGCGTCAGTGAGCTGATAAACCTAGCACTAGAACAAGTGAACCTAAATGCTGGCTGGCTACAAATCACAGGTAAAGGAAATAAAACGAGGCTGGTGCCACTTGGTGAATATGCCAGTGACGCGTTAGAAGACTATCTGTCTCATGGGCGCGGGGATTTGATTGCGCATTTGAAATCTGGCAATTGCCAAGCAGTGTTTTTGACTGCACAAGGTGGTTATATGACGCGTCAGAACTTTTGGTATTTGCTTAAAAAATATGCCAAAGTTGCCAGTATCGATAAAGAACTATCACCGCATACCCTGCGTCACGCCTTTGCCACGCATCTACTTAATCATGGTGCCGACCTGCGTAGCGTGCAGTTATTGCTTGGGCATAGTGATTTATCCACCACGCAAATCTATACCCATGTGGCGACCGCAAGATTGCAGCAGTTACATGCTACTCATCATCCGCGTGGGTAACTTTTGGGTAGCGTGGTGAGCAGAATTGTCATTCAACATTGGTTCATGATCGTCAGAGGAATACATAGTGTCGCAAGCTCAGCCATCTACCTTATCTACCCTAACTAAACAACAAAATGCTGCCCTTCGAAATCTTACTATTTTAGGTTATTTAGAAGGCACGTCTTTTTTATTATTACTAGGCATCGCCATGCCGCTAAAATATATGCTTGGCATTCCTGAGGCAGTGAAATATATTGGCATGGCGCATGGCGTATTATTTATCGCTTATATCTTGATGCTGCTGTTTGCGGCGAGCAAAATTAAAATGCCGCTTTGGGCACTACCTGCTGGGGTTCTCGGCTCGTTTTTACCTTTTGGGCCTTTTGTGTTTGATCATGTTTTAAAGAAAAGGTTGGGGAACTAAGATTAAAATTTTTTGTATGCTGGCAACGCTTAGGAATGTAATATAAAGAGTTATCTTCGAAGATAAAAAAATGGCAACAGCTCTAAAGCCATTGCCATTTTATAAAATTAAACTCTAGCAGTTAAAAATCGAAAGACAACTGCTGATTTGGATAACTACGGCAATGTTCACAAACGCGTTCCCAGCGTTTGAATCTATACCGCCAGTACCAACGTACATGAACGGCTTTAGGGTAGAAACATTCTTTAGCCATATAGGCCTCCTGACTTCTTATAATTAATGAGATATCAATTTACAAGTAGCCACAGAGGCATAGACAATGCCTAACATTTAATATAAAGTATGTGTGTACCCTGCAAAAGTACAAAATACCTTAAAATAATGATAGTCATCAACCTCTGAGACTACTCATTTTTTTTGGTTTTTAATTTCTAAGCTCAGCAATTGTCGTTGCTGAGCTTTTTTAATCCTCCATATTTTGTTCCTCCTCTTCGCTCACTGGTTGTAAAGAATAAACGCCTTTCTTACTAGGAAGAGAATATATTAAATTTTTACTAATCATTCTATATAACTTTGCACCGAGCTTTTGACGCTCAAGTATTTCACCAGTTTTATGGTAAACTCGAATCATTATTTTATCGATACTTGCAATACCACCCAGATCTTCAACAACTTCCATTAATAGGAAATCCTGTTTATCTGATTCGGAGATATTAAGCTCTGCAATTAGTTCAGGAGGTAAACCAATAAGGTCATTAGGAGTGATATAGATAGAGTTTGAGGAGGGTTTTTCTCTATAGTTATTTTCGATAAACTGTTTTAAAGATAGAAAGTCCTTGGACCTATTACGGTAGGCATCAGCTCTTACTTGATCACCTTGCTGTTCAAAATGACCGCTACGTGCCACTTGATAAGTTGCTTGTTCGTTGACAAAATCTAGTACTTTGGGTAAACTATCCATTACTACCTCATGTAGTATTCGTAAAAAAATGGTACAGCCTGAGCTGTTTAATAATCCATTACTCTATTTGAAAAACTGCTCCTGAACGCTCTCTTTAGTCGGATAGCTCGCTCAGGGGCTTTTTCTTGTCTCTATAACTTAGATTCTATTGCATACTTTAATGCAAGTCAAGGTGGTTAATTGAGATTTTGAAGTATAAAGCAATGAGTAACGCGATTTTTAAGAAAGGCCAAGAGCTGAAAACTAAGAAAAATAAATAATATACTATATTTTTCAACATGTTACATAGAAAGAATCTATCTTGTCATATATATTTGGTATTCAGTTAACTATATTTTAACGAATGTAACTTGCTCAAAAATTTAAAATTAACATATCGACGTCTTAGAAATGCTGTTTATCATCCTTTAACAGCTGTCTTCCCCATTTAAATCTCGCAATAATACAATAGTCGCCTTACGGTGCAGTTTAGCCCTGACTGGAGCAGTTATCCTGTCATAACTGCTAGATTGCGAAGGCTTGGTAGGTCAGGATGTCGCGGTAGCAGCAACCTGACCTGTCTATAGCCGTGCCCTAGCAGATATGGCAGATAATAGCGGACGGCAGGATCAGCTCCTATCACAATTTTTGCAATAACGACGTCCCACAATACAATAGATAGCTGCAAACCCATCCTTTTCTCGCTACAATACCCATCATACGATGCGCACTGTCTAATTGGACAACGCACCCCCTTTTACCTATTCATTATCTGAGAATCCTATGAGCCACCCACTAAATCATAAGCCACCTGCCGACCTCCTCAAAAACGCCGAACACTGGCGCGAAGACATTAACTTTCGCCAAGACGTACTGGGTAAGCCGTTTGATTTTGCGACCACGTGGGGTATTTTTTCACCGCAAAAGCTCGATGATGGTAGCCTGATGCTGCTTGATTATGTAGATTTCCAAGACGATGATGATTCGATCGATTTGGGTTGTGGCTATGGTGTGCTGGGTATGACAGCAGCACGTGAATGTCCAAATGGTCAGCATACGCTCATTGATAAAGACTTTATGGCGGTAGAGTATGCGCGCCGTAACTGTGAGAAAAACGGTCTAAACAACGTCGATGTGCATTTATCAAATGGCTTTAACCATGTAGCAGCCGACAAAGACTTTAGCCTTGTGATGTCGAACTTGCCAGCCAAAGTAGGTAAAGAGCAGCATTATCTGTATTTCCTCGATGCTTATGCGCGCATGCGCAAGGGTGGACGTTTTTATGTCGTGACGATTAATGGCTTACGTCAATTTGTGAAACGCTCATTTACCGAAGTATTTGGCAATAGTGAAAAGATTAAACAAGGTAAAACCTACACAATTACTATGGCGATTAAAGAATAATATTTAGCATTGAGTCACAAAAGATCGTCAAAAAAAGCACGCTACCTCTGATGTAACGTGCTTTTTATTGGTTTATTCAAGGGTATAGGTTGTCTGCTACATTTGTCGTTTTATCAAATAACCACCGAGCGCTGCACTGCCGATAATTGGTAGTAACACCATGAGCATGGGCGAGAATCCTGTGGCGAGCGATACAAACCCAACCAAGTCTTGAATATAGCTAAATAGCAGACCGAAAAGCAAGGCCACGACGATACGCAAGCCTAAGCTATGCGTACGTAGCGAGCCAAAGACAAAAGAGCAAGCAACGATGACCAATGATAATATTGACAAGGGTGACAGCAGCTTTTGCCAGAACGCCACTTCATGCTCTAAGGAGCGATTGCCCTGTTGACGCATAAAGGTACGATGCTCATAGAGCTGCGTCAATGACAAGTCCTCTGCTTTTCGCGTGAGCAAATACACGGACTCTGGGGCAAATGGTAAGCTGAGGGTATCTGATGCTGAGACCGCTTGGCTACTTTCAAAACCCTGATTGATACTGAGCTTGACCATATCGTTCAGTTGCCACTCGTAGCGATACTGCTCGCTTGGTTTATCGCTGCTAAGATCAATCGGCTCACGCCCAGTATATTTGCCACCTTCAGCATGAACTGCCGTTTGCAGATTACCGTTGTTATCTAAATGCCAACGTTTGACCTCGCCAATGTTGCCTGCGACATCGGCATAATCGATGTACAAAATATCGCTACCATCAGGTATGGCACTACCATCCTCTGCACTATCAAACCGTGGCTGTATCGTCCAATAGCCGCGTACTGAGGTAACCAGAGAGATATTATCCTCGTCATTAATCTGCTTTGCCAATTGATTGGAAGAGGGTAAGACGAACTGATTGATCGCTAATGCCAATAGCACAAAAATCAAAGCGGGTTGTAATACCCAGCCAACGATACGATAGATGCTGACTCCAGCTGCACGCATAACAACCAACTCGCTTTTATTAGCGAGTAAGCCCAGTCCGATAACAGCGCCAAGTAAGGCACCCGTTGGAATAAACTGCTCTAAAAAGTAAGGCGAACGATAGAATATATATTTAAGCGCCTCACCCATCGTATAGCTGTCATCCAAAGAATCAAGCTCTGACAAATAAGAAAACACCAGCTGCAACGCCCATAGACCCATAACAGCAGCGATAATAGCAAGCAAGGCATTAAGTTTGACGTAACGGCCTAGCACTTTTAGGCTACCTGGTTTTTTGGCCAGTTGATCAGCGCTTGCAGACTTAGCAAATAAAGAGCGCATTAAGACTGCCCTCCTGATGAGCGGTGATTTTTATTATCGATATCACTATGTGCAGTGGCTGCAGCCAGTCTATTTTCTTGTTTGCGAAAACGCAGGCGATGTTGCACACGGCTACCCCAATTCAAATAGAGCGCCAATGCCATAAACCCTAGCACTAACCATGCATATGCCCACACGCTGACGCTGCCTTTGCTCACCGCATTTTTGAGCGAGATGATACCTAACGCACAGCTCACAAATAACAAGATAGAGGGAAACAAACGCAACCAACGTCCTTGGCGTGGACGTACTTGTGCAAGCGGTACTGCTAGCATCGGTGCGATAATCATCAGCCATGGTAATGCGAGACGGTAACCTAGCTCACCTTGAGCGGCACGCAGCGCGTTATTGGTACTGGTCTGTGCGTCACCGGTTGCAGCGCGCCATAGCGGTCCAATTGGCTGGGTCTCTATATTGTCTTCGGTGATGACATCTTGTGAGGATTCGGTCAGGGTGATGCGATAGCGATCAAAAGTAACTTGATTGTATTTTAAGCTGCCTGCGCCCACTTCGTAACGACGACCTTGGAATAAGTCCAATTGTGTCACGCCACTATTACCCGTATTTACTTGCTCAGCACGCTTGGCAAGCGTAATCGTATCCTTGCTGATATTTTGTGCACTACTACTTATAATGTCTTTTGGCATATCGGAGATGCCGACTTGATCCGCTGTCTTTTGATCAATAGTGTTGTTCATATCCGCAGCATCTTTAGTATCACTGCCTTTTGACGCAGGTTCAGACTGAATCAGGATCACATCTTGCAGTTTTTTCTTATCATCGCTGAGACTGCCTACATATAAGTGATAGTTACCGCTACTGATAAACTCATTCGGTCGAATCAAATCAAACGCACTGGTCAGTGCTTGTTGCTGCCAGACCGCCTCAGATGAGCGTACGCCCCATGGTTTACCCACAATAGACAACGCAGCCTCTCCAACGAACAAGGCCAATATCAATGGCGTCATCAATCGCGCCAGTCTGCCACGAGACACGCCACTAGCATTAATAACCGCCATTTCTTGATCAACATATAAACGACCAAACACCAGCATCAAGGCAATAAAAAAGGCTAACGGCAATATCAATTCTAAAAAGTACGGCAGATTGTACCCAATGATTGTGAACAGTAGGCTAACATCCAAACGCCCTTCGGCAGCAATGCCAAAATAACGTATCAAACGTCCACCAAGCATCATCACCACCAAAAACCCCAACACCAGTGCAGTGGTCGAGGCAACTTGCTGAGTCATATAGCGGCGTAATATCACAATGGGTACTCTTAAACAGTTGGTAGGCGCGTGGTTGATTGAGCAGTTCTCATCGAATGTAAAGACGACGATAATGCAGCATGGTCAAGACATAAGTTCAAATAGACCTTCAGATCTCAGCAAATACTGCTGGACGACTGATTAGTCATACTAAACAAATACAAGCGGCAAATATAACCGCTAATGCTAGCATGTTTTGCCTAAAAATGGCTGTGAAATGTGTTTGAAAACATTACCTACACCTTGCTGATCGCGCATTATTGACAGTAAGATAGAAATATAGCAAATATTGGATGAAGCAGTGACCCAACCTTAAATGAGGTTAAATGAAAAGACCTCTCTTCCATGATATTTTTGCTTTATTTATTTTAGAAAGGTTTGTTTGTCGTTCGTATCACCGAGTGCGTATGACCAATATTAATTGCTAGACTGAGTGACATTGCTAAGTAAAGCTAAGTAAAAAGATGCCAAGTGCAAAAAATACTTTTATATCGTTAAATGGAGAATAAGATCAATGAATAATACGACGTCTATCCCCTCTACCCTACTTGAACTCGCTGGTGGCACGTTTGATGCACTCGACTGGTCGAAGTGCGCGCTCGTGCTTATTGATTATCAGAATGAATATGTCGATGGCGCGATGCCATTAGGAGACGCTGGTACTAAAGCGATTGAAAACGCGCAGCGCTTACTTGATAAAGCCCGTCAGCAAAACGTGCCTGTCTTTCATATTACCCATCACGGCCCCGAAAACGGCAATGTCTTTGATCCCCTATCAGCCAATGTTGAGATTGTTGAGCAGCTCCAGCCGCAAGATGGCGAGGCGGTGATTACCAAAAAACATCCTAATACGTTTCACGATACTCAGCTACAGTCAATGATTTCATCTGCATCAAGGCAGCAAATTATTTTTGCAGGCTTTATGAGTCATATGTGCGTCAGCTCAAGCGTTCGCGCTGCATTTGATTTGGGCTTTGATAGCTTTGTCTGTCATGACGCTTGTGCAACTCGCAACCTACCTAGCACCAAACAAGAAACTATCAGTGCTGAAGTTATGCATGATACGGCGATGGCAGCATTGCAAGATAGATTCAGTGCCCTAATGACGACAGACGAATTGGTTAATGGCTAAGTCTTAAAATGATCGTGTAAATTGGCGCAGTAAAATTGTACGAACTTATTACCTAAGCCTTGCTAACTGCGCACTATCATCGCAATATGCTACACTACTGTGATTGCTCAATAGGCCAAATAATCTAATAATTTAACAGGCATACGCACTCATACGAACGCTGTATTTTTTATAACTCTAATAAGGATAACGATATGAATATCAAATTATCTCAGCACCTACCAAAGACCCATACACAAAAAATGCTAAAAAAAGAAGCCAAAAGCAAAGACGACGCTTGTCTGGTTGTATTGGTCGATGATAAGAAAAACATTCTTGCAGAATCTGTGCTGGGCGAATATACCGCTCGTATTGAGCAGTTGATCGACGTGTCACATTTCAAAGGCACTGCTGGTGAGACCGTTGCTGACTATGCGTTGGCAGGTGATAAAAAGACAACCAAACAGAATCCTGTACAATTACTGCTAGTCGGTGTGGGCAACACGGATAAGTTCAATAACACTGTATTGCAAAAAATTGCTAAGACCATCTATAGCAGCACACAAAAGCGTGTGTCTTCTATTACGGTTGCATTGGGCGACGCGCTAGAAGAGAATCACTTTGGTCAATTTGCGCTCAATCTACTAGCCGCCAGTTATCGTTTTGATAAGTATAAGTCTGAGCAAGCGACGCCTGTATTGACTGATGTCTACCTAGTAGCTGATGACACCTTGCAGCCTGCACTTGCATTTGCTCAGTCAGTATTTGCCGGTCAGAGCCTCACTCGTGACGTGGCTAATGAGCCAGGTAATATTTGCTTCCCAGCCTATATGGCAGAACAAGCTCAAGAGCTTGCAACCACTTATCCTGATTTGTTGACCGTCAAGGTACTTGGCGAAGACGAGATGACTGCGTTAGGTATGCACTGCTTCTTAGCCGTTGCACAAGGCTCTACCAAAGAAGGCAAGCTAGTACTGATGGAGTATCGCGGTAAATCAGCATTTGGTACAGAGGCAGGAGCGACTGAGACAACCAGCAGCAACGCAAAAGTATCTGGTCTAAAAGCACTGGCTGATAAGCTACCAACCAAAAAGTCAGCTAAGAAAGCAGACAATGCTAGCGATGATGCCCCAATTGTATTGGTCGGTAAAGGGGTTACCTTTGATTCAGGTGGTATTTCAATCAAGCCAGGTGCAGCAATGGATGAGATGAAGTTTGATATGGGCGGTTCGGCGTCAGTACTTGGTACCATCAAAGCCTTGTGTGAAGCACGTCTACCCATCAATGTCGTTGGCGCACTCGCTTGTGCTGAAAACATGCCATCAGGTGATGCCACACGTCCAGGCGATATCGTAAAAGCGATGAATGGTAAGTCAGTTGAAATCTTGAACACGGATGCCGAAGGTCGCTTAGTGCTCGCAGATACCTTATGTTATGTACAGCGCTATAATCCGAAAGCCATTATCGATGTCGCTACCCTGACTGGCGCTTGTGTGGTTGCTTTAGGTCATGTGCGTTCAGCGGTATTTAGTAACGATGAAGATGTATTGTTTGACTTAGAAAATGCAAGTAACCTATCAGGCGATCTTGTCTGGCATATGCCATTGGATGACGAGTATCAGGCTCAGCTTGATTCACCAATCGCTGATATGCAAAACATCGGTGGCAAAGGCGCTGGTGCTGTCACCGCCGCCTGTTTCTTGTCGCGCTTCGTTGAAGAAGGTCAAGCATGGGCACACTTAGACATCGCTGGTACCGCATGGAATTCAGGTAAAGACAAAGCAGCAACTGGTCGCCCTGTGCCACTATTCATGCAATATCTAAAAAACAGCGCAGACAGAGTATAAGCGTTCTATGAAGATCAGCTTTTATATATTAAGTGAGAGTAAAGCCCAAGATTTCTTGGGCTTTGTTTGTCAGTTGACTCAGACAGCGCTCAATAAAAGCGATCAGTCTTTGCTTATTTTAGTTGAAGATAAAGCGTTACTATCAGACCTAGATACGGCACTTTGGGCACACGACGCCACGAGTTTTATACCGCATCAGTGTCTTTTAGATAATCAGACTGATATCGACATGGCGGCTAGTAAGTCTATGACACCTGTATTGCTTGGTAATCATATGCCAGCAGACTTCAACGGTATTGTACTCAATACTACCGCACATCCTGTTAATGATTTTATGGTGGCTACTAGTAATGCCAAACCTTCCAGAGTCCTTGAGCTGATCAAACCAGATACGGCAAGTACCCAAGCGGGCCGTGATAAATATAAAGCGTATCAACAATCAGGCTATGAGTTGACCCACTTTAAGGTTTAGTTTAGCTTTTACCTTGTCACTTTGTCTGTTTGCCACTTTTTATAGAATTTGCTATCACAAAATCTACTTGTTACCTGATATATCGCTGTCTTTGATGCCTCATTGTTGAGGCATTTTTATTGCCTAGATTTAGCTAAGTATTATCTAGGTATAACCCTTTCTAGCGTCATAATTTATCCTATTCTATATGTTCGCCTACTACCTTCCACTTTGCGTACGGCACTCGCTGCTATGAGCGGTATGCGAATATGCCAAAAAATGCTACCATCCCTCGACAAATTTCCCCTTAAACAATTCACTTACTTTTGACAGACGTCGAGGATATACACATGCGTTCATTGACTGCGATGTATCAGCGTATAGGACTGGTGCCGCTCATTATTATTGGTTTGGTGTTAGGCGTACTGATCGGTTGGCTTGCACCAAGTGTGGGTACTGCCATAGGCTTACTCGGTACCCTGTTTGTCGGTGCGTTAAAGGCAGTTGCTCCCATCTTGGTATTTGTTTTGGTCATGGCAGCAATTAGTCAGCACCGCAGTGGTAATGAAGTCTACGTAAAGCCTGTGCTGATCATGTATATGTTCGGCACTTTTTTGGCCGCACTAACCGCAGTCGGTGCCAGCTTTTTATTCCCGACGAATTTGGTCTTGGTAAACGCCGATATCGCGCAAGTACCACCTGCTGATTTAAAAGAAGTATTAACGAACTTGTTAATGAATCTGGTCGCAAACCCGATCAATGCCATCGCTGAAGCCAACTACATCGGTATATTAGCATGGGCGATTATCATTGGTTTTGCCTTGCGTCAGGCCAGTGATAGTGCGCGCAATGTCGTTGGTGATTTTGCTGATGCCATCTCACAGGTCGTTAAGTGGATTATTGCGTTGGCACCATTTGGTATTTTGGGACTGGTCGCCAGTACTGTCGCTGAGACAGGTTTTGCTTCTTTGGCAGGTTATGCACGTATCTTGATGGTACTCATCAGCTGTATGCTATTTATTGCTTTGGTTGCTAATCCATTAATTGTCCTTGTGAAGACTGGCAAAAACCCTTATCCCCTTGTGTTTACTTGCTTGCGTGAGTCAGGTATTACGGCCTTCTTTACCCGTAGTTCAGCCGCCAACATTCCAGTCAATATGAACCTGGCACGCAAGCTGGGTTTACATGAGGACACGTATTCAGTAACCATTCCACTGGGTGCCACAATCAACATGGCGGGTGCTGCAATCACAATTAACGTATTAACGCTTGCGGCCGCTCATACGCTAGGTATCGAAGTTACATTTGCATCAGCACTATTGTTAAGCCTCGTTGCGACGGTCAGTGCGTGCGGTGCCTCTGGTGTGGCTGGTGGTTCGTTATTGCTCATTCCATTGGCGGCAAGCTTATTTAGTATTCCAAATGATATCGCCATGCAAGTGGTGGCCATCGGCTTTATTATTGGCGTCATTCAGGACTCAGCAGAGACAGCCTTGAACTCTTCAACGGATGTACTATTTACCGCTGCCGCTGATCCTACTTACTCGCGCTAATGTTTGGCGCAGCATCTCTATAAACATAAAAAAGGGCCTTTGAAGGGCCCTTTTTTATTGAGTATTACCAGTAAATAACTACTTTATACTGTCTATATCAATCTCTATAACTGGGGATTGCAGCTCTGTTTGACGTTTGAGTTGGCGTAGCTGCTCAACTTCATCTAATAACTCAATAATTAAACCAATAGCAGGTACACTGGCTTCAAAATCACGACTCAACCGTGAGGCGCGGCGTACGGTCGTCAACTGATAGCCAGTGAACTGTTCGCGCTCTGGCACATCATATTCAATGATATTTTCCTCGATTAATTCAATGACCCATTGGCGCTCTTGACCACAGGCCGTGACTAGCTCATCTAAACTCATGATAATGTCAGTAAATTCAGTCGAGTGTTTCATAGCTATTATCCTCGTTTGCTCTATTTCATCGTTATCCTAGTCATCTCTACGCGTAGCTTATCATTATAGTGATAGATGACTCTTATCAAGGGCGTCGTCTAACGGTTGATACTGGTATCAGCAAAGGCTTGCTTGAGCTGTTCATACGCATCGATGGCCTCTTCGCTACTGATATCAGGATTGACAATATTTAAAGTTAAGTACAAATCGCCTGATTGTTTGGCAGGAATACCCTTACCCTTTAGACGTAAATTGCTACCTGATTTGCTATTTTTGGGCACCGTTACCCCAAGCGTACCCGCTGGCGTACTGACGTTAATTTTTTCGCCCAGTGCCGCTTCCCACGGTGCGATATTTACGGTCTGGTAGACATCCGCGCCTTCTATTCGGATATTGGCATCGTGGCGAATTTTAACCTTTAAAAACAAGTCACCATTTTTACCATGACTATTACCAGCAGCGCCTTGTCCAGCCAACCTGATCTGCTTACCATCCGTGATACCCTTTGGAATTTTTATTTTTAGGGTTTTGTTGTCATAGTCGACGTTGCCATTAGCTTGGCGCACAGGGACATTTAGTTTGATACTATAATCGTCACCACTATATACTGAGGATAAATCAACCGTAATCTCGGCATGTTGGTCCTGACCTTTGCTATCTTGCGTACCAAAATCACTACCAAACTGATCAAACCCGCTGCTTTGAGAGCGGCTACCCGCTTGCCCACCAGCTGATCCACGCGCGCCGCGACCGAACGCTGAGAAAATATCATCAAAGCGAAAACCACCGTCACCAAAAGCCTCACCATCACCAAACTGGCTTTTGATATCTTCCCAACGAAACCCGCCTTGCCCTGCAGCACTCTGTCCACCAAAGCCACTTGCGCGGCTTTGATTTGCAAATGGATTGTTTAGCATCGCGTCATACTCAGCGCGCTTGTCTTTGTCTCTGATGGTCTCGTAAGCGTTGTTTATTTCTGCAATCTTGTTGTCCGCGTCGGGGTGGTCGCTGACATCAGGGTGATATTGACGAACGAGCTTACGGTATTTCTTTTTGATATCAGCATCTGAAGCATCTTTTTTGACCCCTAAAATGTCATAGTAGTTTTTCTCTGCCATGTTATTTCCCTCAAAATAAAAGCATATTAGTGATATCGGTTCACCAGTTTCGAACGATAGGTCATAACTGACCACTTAATATTGATATATTATCTATTTCTAACTTACCTTTTATGGTAGTAATAATAAAGACAAACACCGTTATATAAATATTACCAGCCACGACGTATAGCTATGCTGAGACTCCAAAATGCAGATAAATAAGTACTTTTACTCTATAGTCTAATCCAAATAAAACCGATACAATATTTATAACAATCTTAATTAATGAAATAAACAATGACTTATTCAATAGACTATCGCAAACAGGTACTTTCTAGCATCGCTGATGGCATGACCATACGAGAAGCTGCGCTGTTTTATGGACTTAGCACCAGCACCATTCACAGCTGGCAGCAGAACCTAACTCCTAAAACAACCAGAAATAAAGCACCAACTAAAATACCTGATGACGCATTGATTGAAGACGTAAAAACATATCCAGATGATTATAACTATGAAAGAGCTCGTCGCTTGAACTGTAGTAAGACTGGCATCTTTAATGCTTTAAAGCGTCTTGGTATCAGTCAAAAAAAAGACCTTAGAACATCCAAAAGCGTGTCCGATAAAAAGAGCGGTATTCCAGAATAAGCTTGATAGCTTTACGCAGCAAGGCTACCCCATTGTCTATATATACGCGCGCGGCTTTGAGGCTGAAACCATTCGTTCTCATGGCTATGCACCGATTGGTACACCCTGTATCGATAGCTACAACTGGCAAGCAAAAAAGCGAACCAACGTCATCGGAGCTCTCTATGAAAAAATGCTTTTTGCGCTTGATTACTTTGAGCAGAACATCAATGGCACCATATTCTACGACTGGTGCAAACACACTTTAATTCCAAGTCTCAAGACTAAATGCGTGATTGTCATGGATAACGCTCGGTTTCATAAAAGCAAACGTATTCAAAAGCTACTCAACAGACATGGCCATCGTATTCTTTGGCTACCACCGTACAGCCCTGATCTAAACCCTATCGAGAAGAAGTGGGCACAGGCTAAGTTTCTACGCCAAGGGTGGATGGAGAATAATCTACCTAAACTATTTTATGATATGGGCTGTATCGATTTTATAAAGACTTAACTATAAGCTAGGTATTTATTAATTGATAAATATTTTTTATGAAGTGTTCAAAAGCGTATTTAATTTCTTATATTAGTGGTTTGGAAACACTATAGAAAGGTTTTGTTACATTCAGTAGCCAGTGTTTTAATAGATGTAAACCGCCTTAATTATGCTATATCGATAGTATTTGTATTTATATATTACCCATTTGCATTGTATTATCCCGTCTCCAGTATTTTGTCAGCTTGTTTATGAGAACCAATCTCTATAACATCATATTTAGCTTTTTTAATATCAATTTTTCTTGCCAAAAACAGATTTTTCTCCTTAAAAAACAATCATTTGACCTCATGAGTTTTTTACACAGCAGTAATAATATGACAAGCTATCTCTTGTAGAATCCCCTCATTATTCATACTCATAGGGAGTATAGATAGCGTAGGCAAGAGCATCTGTCTATTTTATTAATTGCTTATAGGTATTAAATGTCTTATTTAATCAAGTCTTTGGTTGTCGCGTTATCACTATTGCTGAGCACTACAGTTTTTGCTGGTAATACCAGTTACTACGGTAGTAAGTTTCATGGGAAGCGTACAGCGAGTGGTAGTATCTTCAATATGAACTCTTTAACCGCTGCACATCGCACGTTACCGTTTGGTACGAAGGTTCAAGTAACCAACCAAAAGACAAAGCAGAGCGTGGTTGTAAAAATCACCGATAGAGGTCCATTTATTCGTGGGCGCATCCTTGATTTATCGAAAGCCGCTGCTGGTCAAATAAACTGTAAACTTTGTACGACCACAATGGAAGTACTGTCTTACGGTGATGGTAAATACCGTAAAGAATGATGTTATAGATCTAAAAAAAGGGAGGGCTAACGCCCTCCCTTTTTTATTGTTCACTGTTAAGTATTCAAAGCGGTTTATGCAAACCTACTTTCCATTTCTTCTAACGTCGTCATCGATAGCAACAGCTTTTCTTCATTATCGCTATGCTGCTGTTGTAATGCCGTTTGCTCATTTAGCAAAACCAGCAAGTCGGACTTACGGCTCTCTTCATATAGAGTCGTATCAGCCAGTTTTTCCTCAAGGGTCACAAGCTGCCCGTCAATTTTAGCCAGTAGCTTTTCTGTGTCCTCTATCTCACGGCGAATAGGCGCTGTCAATTTGCGTTGTTCGGCAGCGAGCTTACGCTGTTCTTCTTTACTAAGTGCAGGCGTCGTCGTTTTGCTTTTTGAGGAGTTATCAGCTGCTTTATTACTGACTTGGCTATTATCTGTTTCACGTGAAACAAACTTCTTACTCTCTTTTTTGCTTTTCTTTTTATGGTTACTCTTCTCTTGTGTACTTTCTTGCTTACGCTTTTCAGCCAGCCATTTACCATAGTCGCTGATGTCACCGTCGAACTCATCGATTTTGCCATCATGAACGAGATACAGCTCATCACAGACGTTGGCAATCAGCTCACGATCATGCGATACCAGGACAACGGCACCTTGAAACCCTTGTAGCGCAATGGTCAATGCTTGGCGCATCTGTAAGTCCAAATGGTTGGTCGGCTCATCAAGTACGAGAACATTGGGACGCTGCCAAACGATCAACGCCAATGTTAGACGCGCACGCTCACCACCAGAGAATAACTCACTTGGAGTATCGATACGCTCACCGCGAAAATCAAAACTGCCTAAGAACGAACGCAATAGCGCATCAGAGGTTTTACCTGCTAGGCGGCGCAGCATCTCTATGGGCGT
Organism: Psychrobacter sp. PP-21; assembly: GCF_033790785.1. NCBI lineage: Bacteria > Pseudomonadati > Pseudomonadota > Gammaproteobacteria > Moraxellales > Moraxellaceae > Psychrobacter > Psychrobacter sp. PP-21. The sequence goes on from NZ_JAMYEB010000003.1 coordinate 132,432, forward strand.
GGCTTTGGCGTCCAAGATATCCATTTGATGCTGGTTGAAATAGCCCAATTTTAGGGTATCTGAAACGCGGTAGGTACCTGTCAATACGCCAAGCTCACCAACCAATGCTTTAATCAGTGTGGATTTACCCGCGCCATTCATACCCAGCAAGCCAATACGCGTGTCTGGCGTCACTTGCATGCTGGCATTGTGCAGCAGTGGCGTCTCGCTATAGCCAATATCTGCATGGGTCAGCTCAATCAGTGGTGAGCTCATGTTTGCTGGCTCATAAAACTGAAATGAGAATGGATTGTCTGCCATCATTGGTGACAGCTCTGACATACGCTCTAACTGTTTGATACGGCTCTGTGCTTGCTTAGCTTTACTGGCTTTGGCACGGAAACGACGAATAAAGTCATCCAAGTGAGCCTTGGTCGCTTCTTGCTTCTCAAACGCTTGCTGCTGCTGTGCCATACGCTCATGACGCGTGCGAATAAACTGCTGATAATTACCCGTATAAAGGGTGATTTTTTGTTGTTCGACATGCAAGATATGACCGACTGTCGCGTCCAAGAAGGCTTGGTCATGCGAGATGACAATCACTAAACCCATATAGGCATTGATCCATGTCTCAAGCCACAAAATAGCATCCAAATCCAAATGGTTGGTTGGCTCATCGAGTAGCATCAGATCAGCGCGGCTCATCAGGGTTTTGGCAAGATTCAAGCGCATGCGCCACCCACCAGAAAACCCTTCTACAGGCAGCTCATGCTGACTGGTATTAAAGCCAAGACCTGCCATGATTTGAGCGGCTTTGGTGGGCGTGCGATAGCCATCAATTTCATCAAACTGCTGATGCAATACGCCGATCTGCTCATCACTAACGCTGCTCAAGTCATTGAGTGCCGCATTGATTTCATACCACTGCTCGTCACCGCTGAGTACATAATCGACCGCAGACTGCGTCGTCGCACCCACTTCCTGTGCCATATGCGCCACTTGCCAGCTATCAGGAATACTGACTTCACCTCTATCTAGCGTAACTTCGGTATCACCTTTGCCCATTTGCGTCAGTAGTAGCGCAAACAAGGTCGACTTGCCGGTGCCGTTGTTGCCCGTCAGGCCAACTTTGTGACCTGGATGGAGCTGAAAGCTTGCACCTGCAAACAATTCACGACCATCACGGCGAACACCAACGTCTTTAAATTCGATCATATAATTTCTTCATCTCAGCAATAATATAGATATAGGGCAATAAGAAACACACATAGGGTATGCCAACTGGCGGCTATTATTTCAAACGCTTGCCACATAGGCAAACAATTAAATAACTATTTCAAAACTAAGTATTTATTATGATAATAGCTTGAGGTTCGATAACTGGCTATTGAGCGCTCAAATACCGATTAGCAATTTAAAGATAACTATTATAAAGGTTATGATCACAATGCGCCTATGTATAGACAGCGAGTATCAATACTGCCTAGTAAGCGTTATACATTCTAGTACTGTCTAATAGTGCTTTATACTAGAGCGTGTCTTCACTCTAAAGACAACGATAAAGACACGATAAATGGAAGCCTAACAAGGAAAATAGCGCAGACAATATCAAGATATTAACCCATTATCTATTGTCATCAATGGCATGGTTAGCACACAGTGAATCGTGTCACTCTTGACAAACGAATCAATACCCCCATTATGATATACTGCTAAAAAATAAGCGCCTAGCATCTATAACGCATTGTGGTAGCGCAAATATCATTTTAAAGCGGCTTACAATGCATTACTATTTTTGACATAACGACAGCACCCAATTGAATCAAACGCCGTGCGTATCTTTTTTTGCAATCGTTTTATTGCAAACCCAAACAGGACGACGACCGCATTTGATCCTAGCAACTGAGGTAGATATGAACGAATCAGCCAACCAATTTAGTCCAAGCTCAAGCCAGCCAGTAGATCCTACGGTATTAAGCCTAACCGATAGTGCCGCACAAAAAGTACGCCGTCTACGCGAAGAAGAAGGTGATAGCGATCTGATGCTACGCGTTTATGTGACTGGTGGCGGTTGCTCTGGTTTTTCCTATGGATTCAACTTTGCCAATGATCTCAACGAAGACGATGCCAATTTTGATAACGGTGATGTGACCTTGGTCGTCGACTCACTAAGCTATCAGTACTTGCAAGGGTCTACTGTCGATTATACCGAAGGACTAGAAGGTGCTCGTTTTGTGGTGACCAATCCAAATGCAACCACCACTTGCGGCTGCGGCTCGTCATTCTCTATTTAAATGGTCTATCGTTTTGGCACTATGACCTAAGATACTTAATGGGCGCGCCAAAACGGTATTGATGATTTAGAGCATAACGGTCAAAGCATCTATCTACACGGTAGGTGCTTTTTTTATCACTCTTAAGTCTATCTAATAAAACTGGCTAGCATGAATACTAGCTAATTTGACTCTAAATACCGAGAAAAACTTTGTCAAATCATCCTTCCTAAAGCTTATCGTATTTGTAATTGTCCGTGGTTTTCAATACGGCTTTGAGCTAAACTGACGGGATTATTGACCTAACATTTACCTATTTTATGGACAAACGCCTATCGTGTTTTGATCCACCATAATAAATAACAATAGATGACTATTATGAGTAATTTTGCGAGTAGCTTTGTTAACTTTGACATTCCCAACTGGTTCGATAGCCAGCACTTGACGGGTATGCTTCGTGGTATCGAAAAAGAAGGACTGCGCGTAAAGCCTGATGGTTTTTTGGCACAGACACCGCATCCAGCCAAATTGGGATCAAAACTGACCCATCCCTTTATTACTACTGACTACTCAGAGAGCCTACTCGAGCTCATCACCGAACCAAAAACATCCCCAAAAGAGACCCTAAACATGTTGCGCCAGCTGCACGTGTTGGTATATCAGGGCATGCCTGAAGGTGAGCTGATGTGGCCTTTGTCCATGCCATGTATGTTGTCATCGAAAGATGAAGATATTCCATTGGCTGATTATGGCAGCTCCAACACAGGTAAGCTAAAAACCTTATATCGTAGTGGTTTGGGTATTCGTTATGGTCGCCGCATGCAGACCATCGCAGGTCTACATTACAACTTGTCTTTTGGTGATACGCTCTTTGAAACATGGCAAGCGCAAACCCCAACGGCACAAGATCAGACGCTGACAGAATTCAAAAACGAAAAATACTTGGGGCTCATTCGTAACTTCAAGCGCCTAACCAGCCTTGTGCTATATTTACTAGGCGCCAGTCCAAGCGTGTGCCCTTGTTTTGTAGCAGGGCGTGAGCATGATTTAGAGCTTTTAAATGACTCGACCTACTACAAGCCTGCTGCGACGAGCCTGCGCATGGGTAAGCTTGGCTACACCAATAGCGTGCAAGAACAGCTAGATATTCGTTATAACTATCTGCCAGAATATGTCGCTGGGCTACGCCGTGCGATTCAAACGCCGCATGACAGCTTTTCTAAACTTGGTTTAGAAGACGCTGATGGTAATCCTGTCCAAATCAACAATCATATCCTCCAGATAGAAAACGAATACTATAGCCCTATTCGTCCTAAACAGATTGCGATGAGTGGTGAGACACCGACCGAAGCGCTTGAACGTCGCGGTATCGCTTATGTCGAGTTTCGTGCGATTGACCTTGATCCTTATAGCGATGTCGGTATCCGTCTATCCAGTGCTTGCTTCTTAGAAGTGATGGCGCTCTACTGTCTATTTAGTGAGTCGCCAGACTTGCTTCCTGAAGAAGAAGAGACACTCGCTATCAATCTTGAGCGTGTGGTCAATGAAGGTCGCCGCGATGATTTGCACATTATCAATAACGGTCAAGAGCAGTCACTAGAGCGTTGGATGCTCACGCATTTGGAGCGTATGCAGCCCCTTGCCGCATTGTTAGATGCTCACTATGGTGGTAATGACTACCGCGCAGCAGTAGCATTGATGCAAGGCAAAGCAGGACACTCTGAGTCGACCATATCTGCGCAAGTAAACTCAGATAGTAAACGTTTGGGTAGCCTATGGCAGCTTGGCTTTACCTTGGCTCAGCAGCATCGTGACTCTCTGTTGCAACAAACACTCAGTCCGAATACCCAAGCAAAGTATGAAGTATTGGCAGAAAAATCTGTTCTACAACAAGCTGATATTGAAAAGTCTGAAACAGAAGACTTTATGGAATTTTTGCAGCAGTATCGCTAAGTTTTGATTACTGAGTTCTGACTGCTATCCAACATCTATTGCAGATGACTATATAAGAGTAACGCACTATGCGACACCTGACCACTTACCGTAACTTGCAAGTATTTTTGGTGATAATGGCCATAACAGGCATGAGTTTTGCGCTGTTTTACTTGCAGCGGCATCTTGGACTATCCCCTTGTCCACTCTGTATTTTTCAACGTATTGGTCTAATAGTCATGGGTGGTTTTGCGCTGATATCAGCATTATTTAACCCAAAATCCAAAGTAGTGAAGTTGCTATTATGGCTTGGTAGTTTGGCAGGCATTGGCTGGTCTACTGCTGTCGCTATACGCCATGTTTGGCTACAACACCTACCTGCCGACCAAGTTCCTTCATGTGGTCCCGGTTTGGACTATTGGCTTGATACCCTACCTATCTTGCAAGTATTCAAAGAGGTGTTTGCAGGCTCTGGTGAATGCGCCTCTGTCGATTGGACATTTATGGGGTTGAGTATTCCTGAGCAGTCCTTGATTTTGTTTAGTGTACTCCTAGTGGTACACGGGTTGATCCTATGGCGTATCGTACGACCTACCCATAACGCTCGTATCGCTTAGTAATTCATCAAAGCACTCTACTACTTTATAGCTAATGTTTTTTCTAAACAGACATTCATACCTTGCTATGTAATGTCTGTTTTAGCTTATGTCATTGTTAAATATCTCTTATTAGCTCTATTAGAGGGAACGACAGATGCCAAACTATCTCCTTCTATCTAGCATCTATAATAAGCACAACAAAAAGTCTACAGAGATATTCCTAACCCTTTGATATCTTTATACAGCTTATTCCATTAGTCGTTAGCCCTTATAGCTCAATTGCTTTTGAACGACAGACTATTTGTATCTCGATAACCAGATGACGTTCTCAAGTTCCTAAGTTTATATTATCGTTAAGCTTATACCCCTCAACGTCGATTAGTTTTGACAACGGCATCATATTGTCAATAATTTGGGGTTTTCGATAGTAAGGGTGATTTTTTAAAACACTATCTAGAAACTGTTTTTGGTATGACCATGATATCTCTTGCACCCATTTGCTCTACTACACTTATTGTCATCAAACGCTGGCGTCTACCCTTATTGGCGATACCGCTGTGTGCGTTGTTGGCCGGTTGTGATAGCGCTTCATCTAATGCTGATCAAAACATGATGACCAAAATTGGCTCTGTTGATACATTGGATACAACTGAACCACAAGATGAGCCAGAAGAGGGTGACGGCACCTCCCTATCAGATGCCAATAGCAACTTGAGTGAGTCTACCGAAGGGCAATCGCTTATTGCCGCTGCCCAATCAAATAACGATGCAAAGATAAAACCATCGACACTATATTCAAAATCGAACAGCAGTACACTGCAAGCAACACTAATGGGTGACTATGGCGGTATGGTGCCTTGCGCAGACTGCGACAGTATTGATGTCACATTGAACTTATTTGCTGACGGTTCTGTACTGAAAGCCAGTACCTATCACAATCCAGAACGACCGCGACCCCCTCTGCTTGAATCTGGCGTTTATCGTCAAGACAATGACAAAATCACCATCGTATACGAAGACAAGAACATTGAGTCCTATCACATCCAAGACAACCATTTGATTTTGATAGATGAGCAAAAGAATCTCAATAACGACTATACGTTGTCACGTAAATAATCATCAACGCAAATAATCACTAATAAAGCGACGTAAGCAGTCATCAATAAACTCAATATCAACAACCTATCTTTTTAAATAGGTAAGCCCTATTCAACATCTTTTTGAACGAGTCATATTTTTTCAGCCACATAACGCCTACTTGTTGGGCGTTTTTTGTTGGTCATCGAACAACGTTTACTTTACAATGATTGCTGCTCTGCCACACTGCTATAGTGGCAACGCCTGATCAAAGCACTAATCCTTACTGATAGCGGCTAAGCACTCCAAACCTTATTATTCATTAGCTGTCTATCTCCTTTATTCAAGCTCGTACGGAACGTCTATGCATATTCATATCCTTGGTATTTGTGGTACTTTTATGGGCTCGCTAGCGTTGTTAGCGCGTGAACTTGGGCATACCGTTACTGGTTCAGATACCAATGTATACCCGCCTATGTCTACCCAACTTGAAAATGCTGGCGTCACTATCGAAGAAGGTTATCTCATCGAGCATCTACAACCAGCGCCAGACTTAGTCGTTGTTGGTAATGCAATGAAACGTGGTATGGATGTGATCGAGTACATGCTAGATAGTGGTCTGCGCTATACCTCAGGTCCACAGTTTTTGTCCGAGCAAGTGTTGCAGTCCCGTCATGTGATAGCCGTCGCCGGTACTCATGGTAAAACCACCACGACCACTATGCTCGCTTGGATACTGCATTATGCTGGTATCGATGCAGGGTTTTTGATCGGCGGTGTGCCACTGGTCGATACGACTGATGAGCACTTGCAGAAGGTGTTTGCGCACAGTAGCTATCTGGGCGCAGAAACAACAAACGATGATAGTACCGCTCCTTCTGGCTATTTTGTCATTGAAGCCGACGAGTATGACTCTGCATTTTTTGATAAACGTTCAAAGTTCGTCCATTACCGCCCGCGTACCGCTATCTTGAACAACCTAGAGTTTGATCATGCTGATATTTTTGCAGACCTTGATGCTATTCAGACCCAGTTTCACCACATGGTACGCATGATTCCAAGCACAGGTAAAATCATCATGCCTGCCGCGACTATCAGTTTAGAGGACACCTTAGCAAAAGGGGTCTGGACCCCTATCTGGCGTACGGCGGTTATCGACTCTACTACTACTGTTTCAAACACAGACGACACCCTAAAAGACAATAGCGAATGGCAAGCTGAGCTTATTCGCGAGGATGGCAGTCAGTTCCAAGTAAGCTTTGCAGCTGACAAAGAAGCAACTGCTATCGTAAACTGGTCGATGAGCGGTATTCATAATGTCAACAATGCTTTGGTTGCTATTGCAGCAGCCTACAACGTTGGCGTGAGCGTTTCTACTGCCTGCGCTGCATTATCCGCCTTTGCTGGTATCAAACGCCGGATGGAGCTAATCGGTGATGTAAACGATATTCTCGTTTTTGATGACTTCGCCCATCACCCAACTGCTATTACGATGACTTTGGACGGCGCCAAAAAGAAACTGGCTGACAGACGACTTTGGGCGATTATCGAACCGCGTAGTAATACGATGAAAATGGGTATTCACCAAGACAGCTTGGCTGAGTCAGCTGCTCTCGCTGACTATACGTTATGGTACGAGCCTACGGGACTAGAATGGGGTCTAAAAGAAGTCATCGAACAGGCCTGTACTGAAAGTGACTCTATTGGTAACCAGCAAGTGATGTCTAGCATCGATACCATCATCGAACATATCATTACCCATGCCCAGGCAGGCGATGCCATTGTCGTCATGTCTAATGGTGGTTTTGAGGGTATTCATCAGCGTCTGCTCACTGCACTGCGTAATGACTAGATAATTAACCAAAGAGTAGATAGACCCCGTATTTACTATGGAACAAAGCGCAGCCGTTTAGCAGACGAGCTGCGTTTTTTTATTCCGGTTCACTTATCCCGGTTTACTTATATGAGCCTTTCTAAATCAGCTTTTCTGAATAAGTTGCTTCTAAGCAAGTGCCTTTGAACACACTCACCTCTCGCAACCTGCCAACATTCGCTTCTGTTAGCACCACGGCTACCTTTGTAACCTTTCGTTTACTTATTACCCGTACGTAATAGCAAATCAGACTTTTTTCTCACATAGCCCCTACACAGGTAACATTTCGTGCTTACTTTTGTGTTTGAGGACTGTTTACAATGAAGTCATCAAATTAACGACATATTATAAATATTAATAATTTAGGAGAACAACATGAGCTTTATTTGGATGATTATCGTAGGTCTAGTCGCAGGTTTATTGGCACGTGCTATCAAGCCAGGTAGCGACCCTATGGGTTGGATCATGACGATTGTATTGGGTATTGTTGGTGCCATGCTAGGTGGTTTCATCGCAGGATTAATTGGTATTAATGCGGATGGCGGTTTCACAGGTCTTATCTTCTCAGTGATCGGTGCCATTATCTTACTGTTCTTGTATGAAATGATTGTAAACAAACGCCGTGCCTAATTACCGCATATAGTTAGCAATCATACAAAACAACCAAAGAAGCCTCGCACTAAGCGGGGGTTTTTTGTATCAATAAACATAAGCCTCTCTATTCTACAGACCTATAAAACCTGATATGAACGGGAAAGTATTGATAAGCATTACTTTTGTCCCCATTTATCTTATAATATCAACCCTATTTTGTCCCTATCATTGAGGTGAGCGTTATGGCACTACTCCCTATCTTAAGTTACCCAGACCCGCGTTTGCGCACGATTGCCAAACCTGTCAAGGAAGTAACTGCTGAAATCAAAACCTTAATCGCTGACATGATCGAGACGATGTATGATGCTCAAGGTATTGGCCTTGCTGCTAGCCAAGTCGATCGTCACATTCAGCTTATCGTCATGGACTTGTCTGAAGACAAAACTGCTCCTAGAGTATTCATCAATCCAAAAGTCACGCCATTGGTAGATGACAAAAAACCCTATGAAGAAGGCTGCCTATCCGTACCTGACGTCTATGACAAAGTAGAACGTCCTACCAAGGTACGCATCGAAGCTTTGGATGGTGAAGGTAACGTCATTGATGAAGAAGTAGAAGGCTTACTTGCTGTCTGTATCCAGCATGAAATGGATCATCTAAATGGTGTGATATTCGTCGACTACCTCTCTCGTCTAAAGCAAACTCGTGCGCGTGATAAAGTTCGTAAAGTCGTCAAAATACGTGAAAAACAAGAAGCTCAGGCGGCTGACAAGCAAGCACAAACCCTCAACTCTTAAATTTCTTATCCTTAATATCGTCTCGCCTAACGTGACTGTGACTCTGTGACATTCACGGTGTGGCGACGTTTTTTGTTGGGTATTGTTTTTACTAAAGGTTTATTACTATGACAATGATCAAAATCGACCAATATTTTGAACCTGCCAGCTGGCAGAAATTTACCAAAGCTGCCGAAGGTCGTGAGACCCCATTTCTAGTGGTAGACCTTAGTCGCATAGAAACAAAGTACCACGAAATGGTCAGTCTATTTCCGACTGCCAAATTGCACTATGCAATGAAAGCCAGCCCTGCGGTAGAAGTCATCAACTTATTAGCAAAGCTTGGTTCAAACTTTGACTGCGCGTCAATCTATGAGCTTGATCGAGTGCTAGACTGCGGTGTTGAGCCTTCTCGCATCTCTTATGGTAATACCATCAAAAAAGCCGAACACGTCAAATACGCTTTTGAAAAAGGTATCGATCTATACGCTACCGACTCAGAAGCTGATCTCAAAAATATTGCCAAACATGCCCCAGGCTCTAGAGTGTTTGTTCGTATTTTGGTTCAAGGTTCAGAGACCGCAGAGTGGCCACTATCGCGCAAGTTTGGCTGTCACCCTAATATGGCCATTGATTTGTTGGTTCAAGCGCGCGAGCTGGGTTTGGTACCATATGGCATCTCATTCCATGTGGGTAGTCAACAAAAAGACGTGGCTGCATGGGATGATGCATTGGCCAAGGTCAAATATATGTTTGATTGGATGAAAAACGAAGAAGACATCAAGCTACAGATGATCAATCTGGGCGGCGGTTTCCCAACCAACTATATCAGTGAAGTCAACCCGATCAAGGTTTATGCCGAAGAGATTACCAGTTACTTAACCGATGACTACAACGCTGAAGAGATGCCTGAAATCATCTTGGAGCCAGGTCGTTCATTGGTCGGTGGCTCAGGTGTGCTGGTCAGTGATGTCGTGCTTATCTCGCGTAAATCAGATACCGATTTGACCCGCTGGGTATACACGGATGTCGGTCTATTCCAAGGCTTGATCGAAACGCTAGGTGAAGCCATCAAGTATCCTGTCTATACGCCTAAGATGGAAACTTCAACCAGCGAAGGTACCGTCGTACTGGCAGGCCCAACCTGTGACTCAACCGACATTATGTACGAAGAAGCTGGTTATCAGCTGCCTCAAGAGCTTGAGATTGGTGACAAAATCTACTGGCTCACCACTGGTGCTTATACCAACTCTTACTCATCGGTAGAGTTCAACGGTTTTCCGCCGCTCGAAGTGGTTTATATTGACTAGGTTTCAAACCTGTTGTCCATAAAAAAGCGCGGTGCTGTTGATTATAGATTAATCACAGCACCGCGCTTTTTTGTGTTTGGCTGTTTGATTTAGAAGCTATTGAACCAATAAAGCAATCGGTGCGTTATCGTTGCTACTAGTCGTTCGACTACCGCTACTGATTAAGGTTTGCGAGATTTGACCAATCGTCACCCATTGTCCACGTGGCACAATGAGCGTACTGTTCAATCTTTGAGCATCGACCATGTTACTGCCATAACTATGTTGATGATAAGGCGAATGGGGTTGTGCAACTCCGTTTTTAGCTAATGTTTCTTCAACTTGAGATAGTGTGACCTCAACCTGTCCGTTTGACAGTAGCCTTGGTAAAACAACGATGCCTCTGCTAGTCGGTAGCAATACTTGATTCTGGATGATAATTTGTCTTGAGGATCGAGTGTCGCTTGAATAAATATTGGTATTGTAGAGTGAGTAGAGCGTGCCTGTACTGATACTGGCCGCGCTGCCAGATAGCGTTTGTACTTGGTATAGATTATTGCTTTGCTGCTGGCTGCGACGCTGATTGATAATCCCTGACCCTTGGATACCGCGATTGGTTATGATGACCTGACCCTGCTGAGTGCTACTCTGACTGTCCTGAATATTCCCAACACGTACCGCAACGGTGAGCGCTTGCGGCTGACGATCAATCTGCACGAGTAGCTGCTGTATCATTTGATAATTGCGAGGTGTGGTTCTCAGTATCAGCTTATCTTGATAGATGCTAACTGCACCACCATCAGCGCTAGTGTTTAGCTGTTGTCTGACTGCGGGTAGTAGCGCCGCACCGCCATAAGTGTGAATTACATAGGTTTCGACGTTACTCGCTTGTACTGCAATAGGTAGGACAGCTAGACTGAGTGCAAATACAGGAAGGCATGCACTGCGAGCAATATTGGCTATAGAAATCGCACCAACCAGCTTATACGTTGTATAGCGTTTGATATTACTCACAGGCACTCTCCTTGTTGTTCGCGGCCTCGTCTCTTTCAGTCTTAAAACCTATATGTCTCTGTTTGTTTAAATCCTCAGTGATCACGGTTACTCATTTAGACCCAGCACATCCTGCATATTGTATTGCCCAACTGCTTGCTCGGTCACCCACGTCGCGGCACGTACAGCACCTGCGGCAAACGTCATGCGCTCTCGTGCGCGATGAGTGATCTCAACCACCTCACCATCTGCGATAAACATTACGGTATGGTCACCCACGATCTCGCCGCCGCGTACGGCATGTATACCGATGGTTCCTGTTTCACGCTCGCCCGTTTGTCCTTCGCGGCCATAGATAGCGACGTCTTTTAGATTTTGTCCGCGGGCGTCGGCGACAGCCTCTGCCATCATATAGGCTGTCCCAGATGGCGCATCAATCTTATGCTTATGATGTGCTTCGATGATTTCTACATCAGCATCAGTACCAAATGCCTTTGCGGCCATGCCAAGTAGTTTTAACGATAAATTTACGCCCGTCGAATAGTTGCCAGCATACACGATGGCGATTGCTTCGCTTGCTTTTGCTAGTACTTGCTCTTGGGCTTCATTGAACCCAGTCGTACCGATAACCATTGCCACATTGTGCTCAGCACAGACTTGCATATTTTGCTCGGTCGCATCAGGCAAACTAAAATCAATCAGCACATCGATGTCGTTAATCACAGTCTCTAGGTTATCAACAATCTGTACCTCTAAACATCCGATAGCAGCAACCTCTCCTGCATCAGTACCTACGAGACTAGATCCTTGGCGCTCAATCGCGGCATTAAGTATAGTTTTTGCATTGTTCTGTACGGCTTCGATAAGCATGCGGCCCATACGACCACCTGCACCGATCACACCAACTTTGATGGCTTGCTCATTTGTTTGTTGACTCATCTCTCTACCTTAAATACTTTATATTTACTGGGATTGTTTTGAATATCATTTATCGTAAGTTTAGCAAATATCATTACCTGAGTGGTTTTTTATCAGCACAAGAAAAATCCCAAAGGTTTCATGTGAAACCTTTGGGCTTAGTTTAGTACTAGCTACTTAGTTAGACTATTTCTTAATCGAATAAATCGCCGATTTTTTTAAAGAATGATTTTTTGTGTGGTGACTGCTGATGTTTGCTGTCATCATCCAAGGTATCTTGGAATTGACGTAACAGATCTTTTTGCTCACGTGTCAAGTTGACAGGTGTCTCGATGACAACGCGGCAGATCAAATCACCTTTCATTGTGGTACGTACTGGCGTCACGCCTTTGCCGCGTACACGCAGCAATTTGCCACTTTGTGTACCTTCTGCGACTTTGATCTTTACTTTGCCGTCTAAGGTTGGGATTTCAACTTCTTTACCTAATGCTGCATCGGTGATGCTAACAGGTACGTCCATATATAGGTCAGCGCCTTGGCGGGTAAAGACATTGTGTTGTTTGACACGTACTTCGACATACAGATCACCGTTCTGTACACCTGCGCCGCCTGCCTCACCTTCTCCTGCTAGGCGAACGCGGTCACCATCATCGACGCCTGCTGGGATAGACACTTCTAGTGTGCGTGATTTGTCTTTGACGCCATTACCATGACAGTCAGGGCATGGGTTTTTGATCTGTTTACCAGAGCCACCACACTGCGGGCAAGCCTGCTGCACTGCAAAGAAGCCTTGCTGCATACGCACTTGACCTTGACCATGACACATCTGACAGGTCACGACATCAGAGGCGTTTTTTGCGCCTTTACCATCACAGGTATCACAGGGCGCTGGCGCAGTAAAGCTGATTTCTTTTTTGCAGCCACGTACTGCTTCTTCTAATGTCAGCTCAATGACATAGCGTAAGTCTGATCCTCGACGTGAACGTCCACCGCCGCCACCACGTGATTGACCAAAGATATCGCCGAAGTTGCCAAAGATATCGCCAAAGATGTCTTGGAAGTTGCCGCCGCCTGCACCACCAAAACCGCCACCGCCCATACCGTTTTCGAAAGCAGCATGACCCATGCGGTCATAAGCTGAGCGCTTTTCTTCGTCGCTTAGCACTTCATAAGCCATCGACGCTTCTTTGAATTTGTCATCAGAGTCAGGGTCATCAGAGTTGCGATCTGGATGGTATTTCATAGCAAGCTTGCGGTAGGCTCGCTTAATTTCCTTGCTATCAGCGGTTTTGCTGACACCTAATACTTCATAAAAATCGCGTTTACTCATGGTTTCTCCTATCGTCTTCGCAGTACCGCCAGCTCGTTGACTGATTAACGTTGCTCATTAGCTCTTTATTCATACGTGAGTACATCATTAGGTTTCATGTGAAACATAACAAACAACGATATCACGTGCTAATAACAAGTGGATGCGACGAGCAAGTTTGGTGGGGCCGCTTAGCCAAATCAATTATAAAAAGTTTGCGCTATTTATGGAGATGGTCTGCTGATTTATCAAGCGCTTAAGCCATCAAATTCATAGTTAGCACTGTTAAATCGCGATATACACGATTTATTAAGGTTGCTACACAGCTTTTCGTACCGAAGTAATGTCCAGTCGTGCTAATATTTACCGTCATTTATATCTATAGCGACAACGTTTGCGACAACATGCAACAAGGTGCCAAGTCTTATGAAAAAGCTGATTTTTTTATTGATCATCATTGCGGTAGTCGTCTATGCAGGCTCCCCTTATTACAGCGCCTATCAGCTCAAAAACGCTTATGATGATAAAGATGGGGCCACTATCGCAGCGGCTATTGATTATGAGCAGGTACGACCAAGTATTCAAAACCAGCTGACTGGTCAATTTGCAACGACCCTGACCAAGTACCCGCTGATCGCTGAGCTGGGTGGTGAGCCACTTACCCAAGCGGCAAATGGCTTTATTACGCAAGCCGTCGACGGTGCCATCACCCCGCAAAACATCGAGAAACTCATCAATACCCAAGGCCAGGCCAACACAGCCACCAAAGAGCTGGCTGCTGCATGGGCCATCGCTAGTGATCAGGTTGATCTAAAAAACCTTATTCAAAGCTTAATTATTCAACGCGGCGACGTAGATGCTGTGGTCAAAAGCCAAATGCAGCAAGTCATGAAAAAACAAGCGGCTGAGCTTGAGCAGCAAGCCGCACAAGGTAATGATAGCGAAAAACCAACATTGAGCTATTGCGGTATCAATTGCTTCGATATCAGTGGTCAAGTCAAAGGCTATCCACTTACTATCGAGATGCAGCGTGAAGGTTTGATTGGATGGAAAATTGTGGATGTGGTGCTGCCATAACTATTTTTGACATCCAACGATCTTAAAACTATAACGTTCAAACTATAGCCCTTAAACTATAGTATTCGAACTACTATTATATAAAACAAAAAAACCGCCTTATACATAGCGTCATAAGGCGGTTTTTTGTTTGCTTGAAGTGCGGGGCTACATGAGTTATGAATGTTGTATGACGCTGACGTCGTTACTCTATGCCCAGAAACTCTAAGAACTCAGGGCTTTCAAAACTCGCTTGATATAGCACACCATCTTCACGGTAAATGGCTGGCGTTGCCATTACCGCGAGTCCCGCGGCTTTTTCGCGATTGGGTGTGACGTGATCGATATTACAACTTGCTGACGCAGGTGTCATCTGACCTTGTAGCATCGCCTTATCAAATGCTTGACGACGACTGTCTTCATCCGCTTGACACCAGATACCACGCATTTGCTTTGGTGATGCTTCATATATTGGATAGCCGATGATATTGACCGTCACGCCTTTTGCATTGAGCGATGGCACTTGCTGATGCAGTCTGCGGCAGTAAGGGCAGTTCACATCATCCGCCACATAGACAACGGCTTTCTCAGGGCTAGTCGCTGGATAAGTAATCAACTGGCTATTATCCAATGTCGCAAATACAGACTGATTTTTGCGCTTTTCAAAGTTCTCATCGAGTCCGATAAATTGACCGTTTTCGATCACTGATATTTCACCATCAGTAATGTACTGTGCATCATCGGATAGTAAAAACGGCACGCCTTCTAGCGTTGCTCCCCAAATCACGCCTGGTACGGCAGTATAAAAGAATGGCGTTTTAGCACTCATGTTTTTCAGCGCACTCATATTGGCTAGCATGTCAGATTTGACGCTAGCACTGACAGGTTTGCCTACCTGCGCACTCGTGCTACGTGCTGGTGTTTTGGTCACTACCCGCTTGCTTGGATTCTTTTGCAGCTCACCTTGGATGACATATCTACCATCTTCAGTGATGTGCAACGGTAACTGCCCTGCCAAGTTTACTTGATACATATTAGGTAAGTTAGAGGGCACGATAGAGGTGATTTGCGTTTTGATACCTGCTTGGGTCAATACTTGGCGCAAGCGCTGATCGATAGCTACACTTACCGCTCTGGTTGTTTGTGCGCTTTGGCTGTTGTTATTCACCTGAACACTGGTAGCATCTGCTGAGCTTGGCTGAGCGCAAGCCGTGGTTGCTAATAGTATGACGCTGATTAGACTGACAGGTTTTAATACAGATAATATCACTGAAGGGTTCCTATCTGGTTTTTGATAATGATCATTTCTTTGATAACGATGGCTTTTCAATAGTGATAGTTTTTTGATAACGATTGCTTTTACGACTCAAGCATACTGAGCAAATCCGATTCGGCAAGTAATAATAGACAAGTCATAATATGGATAAAAATAACTGTAGCACATAGGTTGGTTTTGCAAAGTGATAAATGGCCCAAATCGCAAAACTGCTACCTAATCTTAAGAGATAGGCAACACAAGCACCGTGGATGAAAACGGTAGACAAAAACAGCGGACAGCAAAAAGCAGCACACGGTGTCGCGACTGCTCATGAGTTGTACAACAATGGTCTAAAAATGATAGTGCGAAGAGTAAATCCAGTCTATAACTAGAACTTGGCAACTTCTTCTGGTGTTAAGAAGCGGCTATCGCCTTTTTCTAAACCTTCTAAATTGATATGACCGATACTAGCGCGGTGCAGCTCAGTGACTCTATTGCCAAAATAGCCCATCATGCGTTTGACTTGATGATACTTACCCTGCTCTAGTGTCAGACGTGCATGAGTCTCATCAATGAATTCTAGAACAGCAGGCTTGGTTGGCTCAAAATCTCCCTCTAATAGAATCCCTTCGGCGACTTTTTTCACGGCTTTCTCTTGTGAATCGCTATCCATTGCATCTGCCAAGGTCAGCTCGTACACCTTGGCATGCTCGTGCTTGGGGCTAGTGACGCGGTGTAGCCAGCCACCATCATCACTCATGAGCAGTGCGCCTGTGGTATCGACGTCGAGACGTCCCGCAATACGCAAGCTACCCAGTTCTGGTACCGCAATCAGCTCGGTGACGATTGGATACTCTTTGGCTTTTAATGTACATTCAAAGCCCTCAGGCTTATACAACAAAATATAGCGATTGCCAGTAGCCACTGACAGTGGCTCGCCTGCCCACATTACATCGTCATTAACGATATCGACATGTAGACCAGGGTCTTTGACCACTTGATCGTTCACGGTGATTTCGCCGGCGTGCATGATTTTTTTTGATTCTTTGCGTGACAGCTCGGTGGCTTTACTAATAAATTTATCTAAACGCATACTATGACTACCATCGGTTTTATGATACCAGCCCTAAATCAGAAACTAACGATACCAGCTCTCAGCCGTGAGCGCCTCGTTATCTTCGATGGTTAGAAATGGTACTATAATGAAAAATTGAATGAACACTGCGCCCAATATAAAAGCCAGTGACAGTCAGACCAGTTTAACATATCCAACCTAAGCCTGATGAAATATGAGCTATCAAACGCTAAAACGTGCGGTTACCGCGCGCCTAGAAATCAAAAAGTCCGAGTTTATTGCTTATGCCTATCCTGTGACCGCCCGCGAGCAAGCTATGTTTCACGTGGAACAACTACGCGAGCAGTACCCTGATGCCCGTCATTTTTGCTGGGCATATATCGTTGGTGACCCTGATAACACCACCAGTGCAGGGTTCGATGATGATGGTGAACCAAGCGGTACGGCTGGCAGGCCGATATTAAATGTTCTGCAACACAAGTCCATCGGCAACGTGATTATCATCGTGGTGCGTTATTTTGGTGGTATCAAATTAGGTGCTGGCGGTCTTACTCGTGCTTATGCAGGCGCGGCCCAAGCATCTGTTGATGAGATGATATTGAGCCCCTATGTACCGATGGCACAAGTGCAGGTGCTGGCGACGTTTGCGACTGAAGCACAGTGCCGTTATATCATAGAGAGTCTTGGTGGGCGTGTTGATGATGTCGCATACAGCAAACAAGTTACTTTGAGCGCAACCCTTGCTGAGGCAAATATTGATAATCTAAAGAAGCGTCTGGCAATGGATGGTCGCGTGTTGAATCAGCCATAAGGTTAAAAGATCGGACTAACTGCTCTCGTCCGTTAGTTTAGGCAGCTTTATTGTTAGTCGCTTTTTTCAACTGCTGCTTTCAGTCTCTGTATTTAATAGCTGCTTTTAAAAAATGCTTTGGAACAACTACTTTCAGTAGCTGTTTTTCAGTAAGCATGCGTTCACTGAAAATCATTGGTTTTCGTAGGCACTGGCGTTATGATAAAAAACATTACTTTTTAACCCTCATTAAATAAGATCCTTATATGTCCACCTCGACCACACCTTTTTCTCCAGCTCCCTTTAGGCCGCCATTTTGGCTGACCAACCCTCATTTGCAGAGCATCTTGCCTAAGTTTTTTGCGCCCAAAGCACCGACGTATCGCCGTGTGGTGATGCAAGATTCCTTGAGTGAAACCGATATTGCTTACGACTTTTATGATGCGCATCCTATAAATCCATCGACTGATGGAGCACTTGAGCAAACGCCGTTGATTGTCCTATTCCACGGCATGGAGGGTAGCAGTGACAGTCACTATGCTCGTGCATTGGCTTACCAGATGCACGAGCAAGGCTGGCATTTTGTAGTGGTGCACTTTCGTAGTTGTGGCGGTATTCCAGCTAATGGACGAGTTTTTTATAATGCCGGTGATACCAATGAGGTGCATCACGCGCTACAGAACTTACGTGCGCAGTATGCCAATATCTATGCGACTGGCGTGTCACTTGGTGGTAACGCACTAGCGAAATATATGGGCGAGTATGGTGATGAAGCCATTTGCAAAGGCGCGGCGGTCATCTCTGCTCCCGTCGATATGTCATCGGCTGCCATTACTATGCACAGCTTTTTGAGTCATCGTATCTATACGCCTTATCTGCTCAATCCAATTATCAAAAAAGCGTTGGCGAACGACATCACCAAAGAAGAAATTGATGCTATCAAAGCCGTCAATCGTATCAGCGACTTCGATGATATCTTTACCGCACCCCGTCATGGCTACCGCTCCAACAATCACTATTACCACTCTTCGTCTGCCCTACCTTACTTGATCAACGTCACCAAGCCTCTACTGTTAATTAGTGCAAAAGACGATCCTTTCATTGGCTTTACCGCGACGCCAAACGATGTTTCTGATAGCGTTACTATATTGGATACGAAACACGGTGGACATATCGGTTATCTGCGCTATCGCTCAGACAGTGCTCAGACCAAAAGCAAACCGTCTGTCACCAATGATAAAAAGCCTAAGACTTCGAAATTCGATATTAACTGGATACCTGAAACGGTTAGTGCTTATTTTAATTGGATTGGTTTGGCTTCTATTAGCGAGCCTTCTCAAGATGTGGTCTCTGACAATAAATAATCAATGAAAAAATAATAACGCCAACGTTTACAAACTTTTGAGAGTGTTCTATGTATCCATTTATCCGCTATGCCGCCACCATCGCTCATGCTGCCATAAAAGCAAAACGGGGTGACACACTGACGTTCAAAGATACCAGTGAGATTCAGTTTCGCTGCCGTTTATCTGATATCGATAACTTTTTAGAGATGAATAACGGTCGCGTGTTCACACTATATGACTTGGGTCGTATGGACTTTGCGGTACGGACGGGGCTTGGCAACCAGCTACTGAAACAGCGTTGGGGTTTGGTCATCGCTGGCAGTACTATCCAATACCGTAAGCGTATTCGCGCCTTTGACAAAGTCACGCTAAAGACCAAAATCGTCGGTATTGATGCACGCTGGCTCTATATCGAGCAATCGATGTGGGTCAAGGGCAAGCCTTGCTCGTCTGGATTACTGCGTACAGGTGTGACCAAAGGTGGACGGGTGATCGATACGGCACAGGTACTGGCAGCATTGGGACAGTCTGATTGGGATCTCCCGCCAACGGGTTACGTGGCTGAATGGATCAAGAGTGATGCTGATCGTCCGTGGCCGCCAACGGAATAATGTGCCTGTCACTTAGCTAGAAATGACACTGCTGAACATTGATTAAAAGCACGTTAAAGCCATGAAAAAGCATGTCACAAACAAGTCACCTTATGACTACTATTCCATAACAAGTCATTATATAAATACATATAATAAATGTTAGGATACTAGTGAGTATTATATTTGACTCACCTAAAAATAGTCCTATAAGGAGAATAATATGGCTAACATGACGGATTTTGTCGGTACGTTATTTGATAATAGCGAGACAAACCCAAGCAAGATCACCCTAGCCTTTACTATGGCTGGCGTAGCACTCAAAAAAGGTCACTCTGCTACTGTCATACTCATGGTAGATGCGGTACATCTGGCAAAACCAAATGCGCTAGACGATGTCAATATTGGCGCGCCATTTGAGCCCGCTGGTGAATTGCTAGAAGCCTTTATCGAAAAAGGCGGACAAGTACTGGTCTGCGGCGCTTGCATGAAACATGGCGGTGTCGAGGAGTCTGAGATCGATAAACGCTTTGAGGTGATTAGCGGTGATGATGTGGTTGAGCTGCTGATGAATGCAAAAGGGTCGTTGCAGTTGAACTAAGAATCATCAAATCATTTGATGTAGCTTCGCTAACAAGGCATGTTTGAAAATCTAAAAATTCAAAGGGAAATTCTTTAAATAGAATTTCCCTTTTTTATTATTTTTTTTGAGTGAGATATTGAAGGGGTATTAATTGAATATAGGGTGGCAAAGACAATTATTGGCTACCGATGGATTGAACCTGTTCTTTGAATCTTAGTGAATATGTTAATCTAGCCAACAACAAAATTATTTCATAGATTCTTATTTATGAAAGTATGTAACGTCTCAGTAGCTTCACTCATAAACTACTATTTATAAATTCTTGTTAATAATTTGAGTGAAACTAGTTATAGTGGATAATATAACTAAAGTGATTATGAGAAAAACATGACTATCGGTATTGAACAAATTAATCTCTGGCTTTTGTTACCTAAAGAAACACAAATCATCGAGTTTAAAGAAGCGAAGAACCAATTTGACTCTACGAAGCTCTATAAATATTGTGTAGCCATCGCTAATGAAGGCGGTGGTCATCTAGTACTTGGCATTACTGACAAGCTTCCGAGGACTATCTGTGGAACATCTGAGCTATGCTGAAAAAACTGTAGAACCAAACTTGGTAAACTAACGACTCAATGAGGAGTTTATCATGACTAAGAAAATCAGAACCTATAGTGCAGCATTCAAAGCTGAAGCCGTTAAAAAGATAGCAGATAATAATGGCAATGTTTCAGCGACTGCAAAGCAGCTTGGCATCGCCATGCAGACATTATCTAACTGGCAAAACAAAGCTGATAAAGGCCAGCTTATTGGTACTAAAGAATATGATCCTGAGCTCATGGCTATACTAGAAGAGAATAAACGTCTTAAACGTGATCTAAAAGTTGCTCAGGAAGAGCGAGATATTCTAAAAAAGGCCACGGCGTACTTCGCGAATGAGGAACGTTAAGAAACAGTCTGGGAGACTGTTTTAGTGACGCAAGGCGAAGGGCTATGCACGCAGTGACAGTTGATGAGGTACGTCTTTATCAAGGATAACCAGAAAATATTTAGCATCACTTGTATGTGTCACGTATTAGATGTCAAGCCATCAAGCTATTATAACTGGATAAATCGTGGTGTTAGTAATCAGCAGATCCACCGCAACCAGTGTGAGCTGCTGGTTCGCGTGGCTCATGATGAAACTAAGCAGCGCTATGGCTGTGAGCGATTGCATGCTCATCTTGCAGAGCAAGGCCATCATATCAGTCAATACATGGTAAGACGCATTAAAGAAGAATACGGCATTGTTTGCCGTCGTCACAAGCGTTTTAAAGTTACCACCAACTCAAACCATAACAAGTTTATTTATCCAAACCTGCTCGATCAAAAATTTGATACCAGTCGTCCTAACGAAGCTTGGGTTAGTGACATCACTTACATATGGACAGATGAGGGTTGGCTATACTTAGCAGGTGTTAAAGACCTCTACACTAAAGAGCTGGTCGGCTATGCTATCCACAAGCGTATGACAGCAGATTTAGTTTGCCGTGCACTCAATATGGCCATCAAGAACAAACGACCCAACCAACGGCTGATTGTGCATTCTGATAGAGGCAGTCAGTACTGTAGTTATGACTATCATAAGATCATTAAGAAGCATAAATTTAAGGGTTCAATGTCCAGACGTGGTAATTGCTTTGATAATGCTCCGATAGAGAGTTTCTGGGGCATATTGAAAAATGAGTTAGTGTATCATCAGGATTATAAAATGAGATTCGAAGCTATCAATGACATCATTAAATATATTGAGCTTGAGTATAACCAGACTAGAATCCAAAAGGGTTTGGGCTATAAAACGCCAAGACAGGTATGGTTTGATTTTTATCGTCAAGCTGCGTAACTAAAATCTCCCAAGTCAATGTCTACAGATTTGACAGCATAGGTCAATGGACCCAAAGCTTATAAAAATATGGAAGGCTCTGATAGAGTTAGAGCTTGTTATCAACACTGTGCCCTACAATATGTATTAAGAAAACAGATGACAAACCAGTCTTTAAGGGAGCGTTTTGGTATTTCTTCTGCAAGTAGTAACTCAGTATCACAAACAATCAATAACTGTGTCGAGCAAAATCTAATCAAACTTGACCCTAATGCTCCTGAATCAAAAAGGTATGCTCGTTATATTCCTTCTTGGGCCTAGATAATTTTCATTACATTGCTAATCAAGAATACACCGTGGAATATCTGAATGCCTTGATTTTTATAGGCTTCCTTATTTCATTGCTAATTAAGGTTGTATAGTGCAATAGGTAAAAACTTTTAACTACAAATCCATAGCTAACTATTTTAACTACAAAACTGTAGCCAAAACCCACCACCCTATTTAGCAACTAAATAAACACTATCTCACATACTGTTCGCCCAGCTCTGTTAAAGTAAGTCATGCAAATATCCTAATAAAAAGGAACCATTCATGAGCTTGCTCGATACGCTTAATATCACCTACCCGATCATCCAAGCACCCATGGCAGGAGCAACCACACCTGAACTGGCAGCGACGGTCAGTAACTTTGGTGGACTGGGTTCACTAGGATCTGGTATGACTGTGCCAAATGTTTTGACCAGCCAAATTGATACCATTAAATCGCTCACCGACCGTCCGTTTATGATCAATCTCATGGTATTGTCTGAGCACGAGTCGAGCAACTTTGATACCGCTATGCCACTTTGGCTGAATCAGTACTATCAAGAGAATGGCATAGTCGCCGAGTTACCTGAACGCCCCGCTCAGAATTTCGCAGAGCAGCTAAAAGTGCTCTATGACAATCCCGTTCCCGTTGCCAGTTTTACCTTTGGCATTATCAGTGCTGAGCAAGTTCAGCGTCTGCAAAGTTTCGGCACACGCGTCATCGGCACTGCCAATCATCCATTAGAAGCCAAAGCCTGGAGCGAGATTGGTGCTGATGCGGTCTGTGTACAAGGGGCGGAAGCTGGCGGTCATCGCGGTGGCTGGTTGCCACAAAGCGAAACCGATCCTTTGGGATTGCTGACACTGATTAGCCAAACGCGCGCATGCATAGAGATTCCATTGATTGCAGCAGGTGGCGTCATGACAGCACAAGATATCAAGGCAGTACAAGCCGCTGGTGCTGAGCTTGCGCAACTGGGAACAGCGTTTTTGACCACAGATCAATGCGGTATTAACGACACCTATAAACAAGCCTTACTCGATGCCAGTCACAGCAGACGTAGCTCAGAAACACGCTTAACTCGTTTGTTTTCAGGTAAGCTCGCTCGTGGTTTATTGAACGATTATCTACGTGATTTTGCTCAATTTGAAAGCACGGATGTGCTACCACCCTACCCGCAACTCAATGCTATGACTAAGTCTATGCGCGCGCATGCTGCTCATAATCTTGATGCAGAACATCTATCATTATGGGCAGGACAAGGGGTAGCTTTAGTCAAACAAGAAAGCACGCTTGATCTGCTTGGGCGGTTGGTAAAACAGCTATAGAGTTACTCACTTTTAAGCCCCTCTCGAAACCCTTTATAATCCTCAGCCGTCTGATCTACCGCCTCGACCATCGGCACATGACCAACCTTAGGCATCATAATAATTTGCGCCTGCGGGATGATTTCTTTGATCAATTCTGTGGTTTCAGGCTTGATGACTCGGTCTTCTTGGCCCCAAACGACTAGCGTTGGAATATTATAGTTTGCGACGACTGCGGCGCGTGCCTCGACATTGTCTACCACGATTTGCTCAAGAATGTTGGCATGTAGCGCTTTGTTTTCAATACGCTCTTGGGCAAAGACTGCTTGCACCGTTTTGGGCAGATAAGGCGGTTTATACATGACAAACTCATACAGCTTGTAGAAATCTTCTGTCTTATTGATCAATAGTGGGTTGTTCTCAAGTGTGGCATTTTCCAGTGATTTTGGGACACCTGCTGACCAGAATCCTGCACTATCGATGAGCCAAAGACTTTTGATATCGTTTGGATACTTTGCTGCATATGCCACGCTGATAGCACCGCCCATAGAGTTACCACCTAGATGAAGGTTGGAAGCGGTGCCCTTCGCTTGCATCAACTCATGTAAGCGCTGCGCCTGTGCATCTGCGCGATAGTCTGCGCTATCGGGCTTGCTTGAGTCACCAAATCCTAGTAGATCTGGGATAATAAGATGATAGTCTCCAAGCTCGCTTGCAACACGCGTAAAGCTGTCTTTGTTGCTACCAAACCCATGAATCAATAATAAAGGCTCAGCAGTGGTATTGTTGTTTTCGGCATACGTCAGCTGCTCACCTGACGCCAGTGTAAACACCTTAGTGGTCAGATCGGATTTATTGCGCTCGTGTTGGATGATTTTTTGGGTTGTGGCAACGGTGAAACTATTAGGCGTTGTACAACTGGCAACAGACAAAGCCAAGAAAAGAGGAAAACATATACGCATCAATGACATCAAAACATCCTTATTAGTTATCGGTAAATGAGTCGCACAACACCTATTTATGCCACCCTTTTGTGCTCTAGCCTTTTTAACTGCCTTTATTGATTTAACAAAAACTCTACCGCAGTCGCAGCATGAATAGCAGTAGTATCAAATACAGAAATCGGGCTATCGGTTTCTTTGATAAGTAGACCAATCTCAGTACAGCCTAATATTACGCCCTCTGCTCCTTGCGCTGCCAAGTCCTTAATCACTTGGCGATAATATTCTCGTGAGCTGTCTTTAAACTCACCGACGCACAGCTCGTTTTTGATAATACGGTGTACCTCTACTCTTGCATCCTGCTCTGGTATCAGCACTTGCAAGCCTGCATCGATCAGGCGCTGCTTATAAAAGTCCTGAGTCATTGTAAACTGCGTACCGAGTAGTGCTACTGTGGTCAGGTTTTGCTTTTTGATAGCCTCGATAGTCGCATCAGCGATATGAATCAACGGCAGGGAAGTGACGGCTGCTACGTTATCAAACAATTTATGCATCGTATTGGAGGCGATCATGATTCCTTGCACGCCAGCTGCTTGCAAACGCTGAGCACTACTAGCCATTATCGCGCCCAGCTCGTCCCATTGGCCTTGCTCTTGTAACTCATTGATCGTGGCAAAATCCACGCTATGGATCATCAAGTCTGCTGAATGTAGTCCGCCAAGCTGATGTTTGATGCCTTCATTAATCAGGCGATAGTAGCTCTCGGTGCTCTCCCAGCTCATACCGCCGATGATGCCCAATGTTCGTTGTTCAAAGTCTCGCTGTTGTTGATCTGCCATGCCACTCTCCTAGGTACTTTATCGTCTGGCTCATCGCCAATTATCGTAACAACGCTGGCTATATATAGTGTGCGCGTTTACACCAATGCTATTTTGCTCAAAACAAAACTCTTGTGATCAATATACAACGATTATCACCATTAATAATAACGATTTTACCTATTCATTTTTGAGGCGTATCATGTGCGCTCGTAGCCAACCATCCTGTCGGCTACGTTTGTTAATTACCATAGATGTATACCATACGCCAGCATCATAGGCTGAGCGTCGCTATTTGCTACCATCCTGTAGGACACCGAACACTATGACAAACTTCCCCACTATCAGAATACGCATCCGCCGCAAGCTCTATCGCCTTATTTTTACAGGTCTCATGGCGATGATGATGTCACTTATTATCTCGTCAGCGCTATTATTGGTAAAAGTAGGCTACGTTGATGGCTTTTTTGCAGAATTGATGCACTCTTGGGGATTGGCCTTTATCTTTGCGTGGCCGAGCGCGTATATCTGTGCCTATATGATACAAGAGCATGTACTCAGTCGTATTGAGTTTTATTAGAGCACTTAGGCAGCAGACAAAAATATTACCGATGTAAGCCAAGCTTTCTACAATAAAATCCATTTAGCACGAATGTATCCGCCGTCTAGACGACCAGTCTATTTTTAAGTATAGTATCCTTTTTCAAGTATAGTATCTTTGTGAATCGATAGCCTATATTTATCATTATCGTGGTATTGTTTTCACTCGAATAAAAAATATTAGTGAATAACCTTGATAACAACATGTTTTAGCTGGTTATTCAGACTCTTAATATACTTATAAATAAAATCATAAATAAGCAAAGGAAATCATCATGCGTAGTGCTATTCATAACAGTTTTGGTAAACCCTCTGACGTCTTAAGCGTGGGCGATAGTCCCATGCCGCAGCCTGCTGCCAACGAAGTCCGCATCAAAACCATTCTCTCCCCTATTCACAACCATGACCTGCTAACCGTCAGCGGTCAATACGGCTATAAGCCTGAGATGCCAGCCATCGGTGGTAGTGAAGCGCTCGGTATTATCGATGCTGTCGGCGAAGACGTCACAGAACTCAGTGTCGGTCAGCGAGTAGCGTGTGCTAGTGTGCATGAGACATGGGCCGAGTATTTTGTCGCCCCTGCCGATATGGTATTTGTCATTCCTGACAATATCAAAGACGAGCTAGCAGCCCAGCTGATCGCTATGCCATTGTCTGCCTTGATGCTATTAGAGTTCTTAGAAGTCGATAGCGGTCAATGGATTATTCATAACGCTGCAAATGGCGCAGTCGGTAAGACACTAGCCATGCTCGCTGCTGCGCGCGGCGTGAATACCATCAATCTGGTGCGTAGTAAAGACTCGCTCGAAGAGCTGACTGCACTTGATATCAAAAACAACGTCGTCACCGCTTATGACGACTGGAAAGACCAAGTTCGCGCCATCATCGGTGATGACAAGATTACCGCAGCCGTTGATTCGGTCGGTGGTGAGTCAAGCAATGAGCTACTATCACTACTGGGTAGCAAAGGCACGCTGGTCTCATTTGGTATCATGTCAGGCAAGCCAATGGCACTAGACGCTGGTAGCCTCATCTTTAAACAAGCGGTGGTAAAAGGGTTCTGGGGCAGCAAAACCAGTCAAGAAATGGATCTCGATAACAAACAACGTCTGATCGATGAGCTACTAGAGCGCGCTTCTAATGGCGACCTAAAACTCCCTATCGAAGCCATCTATAGTCTGGATGACATCACAACTGCCGTCTCTGGAAAAGTACAATCAAGCAAAAAAGGTAAGGTTATTTTAAAACCGTAAGCAATATATTACCCTTACAATGACTGTCCTCTAGAGAGGTAACATGACATCCAAAAGAGCCCGCTCGTATTACTCGTCAGATAATACTGTGGGCTTTTTTGTTTTGACCAGACGTCTCTAACCATAGTGCGGCGCTAGTATAGTCGCTACATCATCAATAAGTACCCATAATAAAACCGAATAAGGATATAACTATGTCAAACAACACAACATTCAAAGCACTCGTCGTCGAAGAAACCGAGGATGGTGAATTCAAAAAAAGTATCCAAGAACGTAGTGTCAGCGACCTACCAGAGAACGACCTACTCATCGAAGTGCACTACTCGTCATTGAACTTCAAAGATGCAATGTCAGCGTCAGGCAACAAGCGAATCACCAGAGAGTATCCGCATACGCCTGGTATCGATGCAGCGGGCGTGGTCGTCAGTGACAAGTCAGGCACGTTTAGCGCAGGGCACGAAGTATTGGTATTCGGCTATGATCTCGGTATGGATACCGATGGTGGTCTGGGTCAAATGATCTCGATACCAGCAGATTGGGCGCTGGCGTGTCCAGAGACGCTGACGCTAAAAGAAGCGATGACCTATGGCACTGGCGGACTGACCGCAGCACTCAGTGTACAAAAACTAGAGAAAATGGGCGCAAAACCAAGTGATGGTCCAGTCGCTGTCACTGGGGCAACAGGTGGCGTCGGTACGATCAGTATCGCAATCCTAAAGCAGCTCGGCTATGACGTGATTGCATTCTCAGGTAAGCCAGAGCAGAGCGATCATCTAAAAGCAGTGGGTGCAAGCGAAGTCCGTCATCGCGATACCATCAACGAAATCGGTAACAAACCTGTCGGCCGTGAGCTATGGGCAAACGCTATCGATACCCTCGGCGGTGAGTATCTATCTAACTTGCTCAAGCAGACTAAAGCGGGCGGCGCAGTGACCAATTGTGGTCTAGCAGGTGGTGCTGAGTTCTCCATGACGGTCATGCCGTTTATCACTCGTGCAGTGTCACTATTGGGTATCGACTCGGTTTATATCCCACTGGCTGATAAAGAAGCGATTTGGCAGCGTGTCGCAACCGATATGAAACTGCCTAACCTTGAGAGCTATGGTGAAGAAATCACACTGGAGCAAACGCCAGAATACCTAGATCGCTTTATGTCGAGCAAAGTGGTTGGGCGTTATGTGGTGAATGTGAAGGGTTAGGTTTCATTTTAAGATTGAATTCTATAAATAGTAGTGGTGCTCTTTATCTAAAAGAGCACCGCTTTTTTTGGCATATAGACAATGGACAACTCATTCATGTTGAAACTTAGGATAAAAAATCGAAAAACATGAATTGACTTTAACAAACTTAAGTTTACTATAATATCTTCATAGAATATTAGTAATAAGGAAGTTAAATTGTTTGAGATAGGAGAAATTTATAATAGGCGTGCTGATATACACGGTAGATATAAGGGCCAACAATATGGTGGTATAGCTACTCCTGCCGCTCATCCATATATATTTATATTTACAGGTGATTCTGGTAGCGAGTATGGATATATTGACGATTTCGATCCTAACGGTACCTTTAAATACACAGGAGAAGGACAAGAGGGTGACATGAAAATGTCTAAAGGCAATTTAGCTATTCGCGATCATCAAAAAAACAATAAAGAAATCCTACTCTTTGAATCTACATCACGAGGTTATGTACGGCTTCTAGGAACGTGCAATTATGTTTTTCATCATATTGAAGAGCGGCCAGATAGAAATGGTAATCTTCGCGAGGCTATCGTTTTCCATCTAGATATAGTCAACAATCGAAATATTGATGCAGCTCACACTCTAACTTCCAAATTAGTTGAATCACCTAAAGCGATGTACATTACTAAGCCTAGCAAAGGCCAGTCATTACAAAAATTACGAGAGATTGCTTTAAGTTCAACGCCAACCCAAGGAAGTACACAAGAAAAAATTCAGTCTATCCAAAACCGTAGTAGAGCAATTAAACTTTATGCTAAGAAAAGAGCTAATGGCATATGCGAAGGGTGTAACAAAATAGCTCCATTTGAAACTAAGTCTGGACCTTACCTTGAAGTCCATCACTTAACTAGGTTGGCAGACGGTGGGGCAGACTTACCTCAAAACGTTATCGCGTTGTGCCCTATATGTCATCGAAAAGCTCACTACTCTCTAGATCATTTAGAATTTAACAGTAAATTAATGGATACAGTTATTGCTATCGAAGCTAATCTAAACCAATAAGGTACTTGTAACAACCAAAAAAACACCCAACAAAGTTGAGTGTTTTTTTATTGACGACAAGCTGTATATCAATTCAAAAAATTTGAGTTGAAAAGCTATTAGATAAGTTTACGTAATCTAAGATGGTAACAAGGCAACCGAGCGCAGATAGTACGTATTTGTACATCTAGCGAGGTTAACACCGTTGCCGTTTAGAATACGTAAACGAATTATTCCCACTCAATCGTTGCAGGTGGCTTGCTCGACACATCATAAGTCACGCGTGATACGTCAGCGATTTCATTCATGATGCGGTTCGATACCGTCTCGATCAAATCATACGGCAGATGTGCAAAGCGAGCGGTCATAAAGTCTACCGTCTCAACCGCACGTAGCGCGATGACCCACGCATAGCGGCGGCCATCACCGACCACGCCGACAGATTTGATAGGTTGGAATACGGCAAATGCCTGTGCCGTTTTGTCATACCAGCCTGAACGCTCAAGCTCTTGCATAAAGATAGCATCTGCCAAACGCAGCACGTCGGCGTATTCTTTCTTAACTTCACCAAGGATACGTACACCCAAACCTGGACCTGGGAACGGATGACGATAGATCATTTTGGCAGGTAACCCTAGCGTAATACCAAGCTTACGCACTTCGTCTTTGAACAAATCACGTAATGGCTCAATCAGTTTAAATGCCAAATCATCTGGCAAACCGCCAACGTTATGATGGCTCTTAATCACGTGGGCTTTGCCTTGATGCGACTTAGCAGATTCGATCACGTCTGGGTAAATCGTACCCTGTGCCAAGAACTCAACGACTTTACCATCGCTCTGCTCGCTTACTTGACGCGCGCTATCAGCGAATACGTCAATGAACGTCTTGCCGATGATTTTGCGTTTTTTCTCTGGATCAGACTCGCCTGCTAGCGCATCTAAGAACAAATCTTCGGCATCGACGCGGATGACTTTTACACCCATGTTTTCGGCAAAGATTTGCATCACTTGGTCGCCTTCGTGCAGACGCAATAGACCGTTATCAACGAACACACAGGTCAGCTGATCACCAATTGCTTTGTGCAATAGCGCGGCAACGACTGAACTGTCGACACCGCCCGATAGACCTAGCAATACCTGCTTGTCACCGATTTGCTCTTTTAGCTGTGCGATACGCATATCAGCGATATTGTCTGGCGTCCACTCACCAGCACACTCGCAGATTTGATGCACGAAACGACCGAGTAGCGCTTGACCTTGTAGCGTATGCGTGACTTCTGGGTGGAACTGTAAGCCGTAGTATTGCTTGTCATCATTGGCCATGATTGCAATCGGGCAGCTTGGCGTACTAGCGACGATGTCAAAGCCTTCAGGCGCTTCGATGACTTTGTCACCATGGCTCATCCAAACGTTTAGCTTAGCAGCCGCGCCGTCAGTCTTGCTGTCTTCGATACCATCAGTCAGCTGCGAATGACCAGTGACATCAATGGTCGCGGCTCCAAACTCATGAATATCACTGGCATGAACCTGCCCGCCGAAACGATCCGCCATCGCCTGCATACCGTAGCAGATACCTAATACGGGCACGCCTAGCTCAAATACTGCATCGTTGATACGTGGGCTGTTTTCAGCATGAACGCTCTCAGGACCACCCGATAAGATGACGCCTTTTGCGCCAAAATCGATGATGCGCTGAGTGTCGATATCATAAGGGAACATCTCACAAAACACTCCAGAATCGCGCACACGGCGGGCGATTAACTGACTGTATTGCGAGCCAAAATCGAGAATTAAGATGCGGTCTTCTTTGATTGTAGGAGTGGCAGCGGCAGTGGTCATAAATCGATGTCCATCAATAGATAAATTGGTGCCCTATTTTAACAAGTTTACGCCTCATAAGGGTTACTTCCTCCGCAATATTTCACTATTCAATCATTTTCTTTAGAAAAAACATTCAATCCTGTCATTTAAACGACCTTGTCCTCTGCCATCCTATTATTTTTCAATCGTATTGTTGTATGTTTAAGACTTTCCTGACTTTTCACTTGCTACAGCATCATATCTATATAACAACTCTTACTTTTTATAGTGGCTCTTTAGTCAGTATGTTTTAGCTATAAATCTTCTCAAGAGTACAACGACTACACCCACTTAACACCTATCCTTAAATGACGATAAAGCACTGCTATCCAATAAAAAATATATTCAAACAATAGCGAAATATTAGTCGATTTTTGTTGCTAGGACGTGTACATTGTTAAGAGGTTCTTACTATCACAGAGACAATAAATCATTAAATCATTTAGATAACCGCCCTATATATCCAGGGTTTGATACACCTTTACCCACACCTGCCGTACCAACTACAAAGCTCGCGAAGCTTTTATCAAAGGAATAAGATTATGGAAAAGGACTTCTCAAAGCGCTCAGCACTCAAGCTTAGCTCACTCACTTTAGCAGTTGCTGCAGCAACATTGACTTCGGTTTCTGCTTTTGCTGACGCAACGCCAGACTGTAATGCAGGCGCTGATGCCACCGCTCTAGAGTGTGGTGTCAATGCGGCTGCAACAGGTGTGGATGCACTTGCTGTTGGTACAGACTCTACAGCAACTGGCAACTCTACCACAGCAGTTGGCGGTGA
The DNA here is from genome assembly GCF_033790785.1 of Psychrobacter sp. PP-21. NCBI lineage: Bacteria > Pseudomonadati > Pseudomonadota > Gammaproteobacteria > Moraxellales > Moraxellaceae > Psychrobacter > Psychrobacter sp. PP-21. The sequence goes on from NZ_JAMYEB010000003.1 coordinate 164,700, forward strand.
GTCAGAGGCAAATGGTGCCGGTGCAACGGCTATCGGCTGGCAAGCGATTACTGCAGGCAATCGATCAACCGCACTAGGTCATCAGACCTCTGCAATCGGTGTTCAGTCAGTTGCTGTCGGTGAAGATGCCACGGCTACAGGTAATGGTGCTATCGCCATTGGTGGTAATAATGACGTCAACAATGACGGTGATTTAGACGAAGATGGTGTTGGCTCAAATGCTAATGGTAATGATGCTGTGGCAATCGGTGCTGGTGCTAGCGCGCAAGGCAACTCTACGACAGCGGTTGGTGGCGAATCAGTGGCAACTGGCCCTGGTGCCACTGCTATCGGTTGGCAATCGGGTGCAAATGCTGAGCGTGCGCAAGCTTTCGGTCATTTGGCTCAAGCAAACGGTGTACGCTCTACAGCAGTTGGTGAAGCGGCTTTTGCTGGTGGAACCAATGATACTGTGGCTGTCGGCAACTTGACGCAGGCCAATGGTAATTCGACGACTGTACTAGGCGGTGAGGCCTTTACTGGAACAGTGGCGGATGATACAGATTTAAATGCAGGTGCTCTAACTTCTACAGGTGAGACTCCAGGTGCGACTGCCCTCGGTTGGCGTGCAACGGCTACGGCAGAGAGAGCGACCGCAGTCGGTCATTTAGCCAGTGCTACTGGTGTTCGTTCTACCGCAGTCGGTGAAGATGCTTTTGCTGGCGGCGCTAATGATACCGTAGCTATCGGTAACAAAACTCAAGCCAATGGTAATTCGACGACTGTACTAGGCGGTGAGGCCTTTACTGGAACAGTGGCTGAAGGTACAGACTTAAACGCAGGCTCTCTAACTTCTACGGGTGAGACTGCAGGTGCGACCGCGGTCGGTTGGCGCGCAACGGCTACCGCAGAGAGGGCGCAGGCTTTTGGTCATCTAGCCAGTGCTTCTGGCGTACGCTCGCTTGCTGTAGGTGAAGATGCTAGTGCTGAATCAGACAATGCGATTGCTATCGGTAATAACTCAGTCGCCTCAGGTCTTGATGGTGTAGCGGTTGGCGGCGATAGAAGCGGCGAGCGTCAAACGACCGCTTCTGGTACCTCTTCTACTGCTATCGGCGCGCAAGCCCAAGCAACGCAAGCGGGGGCGACCGCAATCGGTTGGCAGTCAACCGCTAGTGGCGTTCGTGCACAGGCTTTTGGTCATTTAGCATCTGCAACTGGCGAACGCTCTACTGCCGTGGGTGAAGCTGCGCAAGCACAAGGTTCAGGATCAGTAGCACTTGGTAATCAGTCATCTGCTAGTGGCTCAAACGGTATCGCTATTGGTAATGGTGCTGCAGCGGCAAACGACAACCAAATCGTCTTAGGTAGCACAAACCAACTGCAAGAGAGCACTCTATCACAATCTGGCGTAACCAATATTGTGACAGCGGATGCAAGTGGTACGCTAGGTACCCTTAATATGGAGTCACTAGCAACATCAAAACAATTCAACGACTTGCGTAGTCAATATAACCGTCAAGAAGACCGCTTAGATGAAGCAGAAGATGGTATTGCGATGGCTCTATCGATGGAAACCCCAGTTATCCCTTCAGGTAAGCGTTACGCCATGACTATCGGTACGGGTTATTACAATAGCAGCTCAGCCATCAGCGCCTCATTCGCTGGTCGAGTCAGTGACAGTATCACTATCTCAACTGGTGCAGGCTTCGGTACTGACACGGGTAAAGTAGGCGCACGCGGCGGGGTAACCTTTGCTTGGTAAGTGTTGCTTAGTGATTTTCGCTTGATGATTTTCGCTTAGCCACTGGCTCATCTATTAATCGATGTACAGGCTAGTCAATACACGGATATCTACCTCGTCTTCATGCGTATTTGAACATAGCGAGGTAGATATCTTTTAGCGTTAGAGGTTTACTCAATATAAATAAAAATTCGTTTCACAGAGACGTGTTTACGGTTCAATTAAAACAACTAGGAAGTCTTTAACTATTTTAACAGAGGAAAAAATTATGAAAATTGCAGTCTCATCTTACTCAGTACGAAAGATCAGTACCCTTGCCCTAGCAGTTGCGGCAGCATCTTTGAGCACTACCGCTGTGATGGCAGCCGAATGTCAGATAAATGATGCCAATACCCAAACCATTATGGGTGCTACTAGCAACGTCAAGTCTGCCATTGCCTGTGGTAGCGCAGCAACTGCTGGCGGTACTAACGATACTGTCGCTATCGGTAGCAAAGCCAATGCTGGCATGAACTCTGCCACAGCGGTCGGTGGTCAAGCCAATGCAGCAGGTCTAGGATCTACCTCTATCGGTTGGCAATCAAAAGCCACTGCTGAGCGAGCGCAAGCATTTGGTCACCTAGCCAATGCTAGCGGTGTACGCGCAACGGCAGTCGGTGAAGCTGCAATGGCTGGTGGAACTAACGACACTGTCGCGGTCGGTAACAAAGCAAATGCTGGTATGAACTCTGCCACAGCGGTCGGCGGCGAAGCCAATGCAGCAGGTCTGGGCTCCACCTCTATCGGTTGGCAGTCAAAAGCCACGGGCGAGCGAGCACAAGCATTTGGTCACCTAGCCAATGCTAGTGGCATACGTGCAACAGCAGTTGGTGAAGCCGCTGCGGCACAGGGTGAGGCGTCTATTGCTATCGGTAATATCTCGGTTGCTAGCGGTCTGAACAGCATTGCTATTGGTAACGGCGTCAAAGCAACCAATAAGCATCAAGTCGTCTTGGGTAATGCAGGACAAGTTAAATCAAGTACCGCCTCACAGACAGGTCAAGTCAGTATCGTAACGATTGATGAGAACGGCACGTTAGGTACCATGCTTGTTGATTATTACAAAGCAGCTCAGTAATCCTAACAACTATTAGTCATGCTATGAACAGCAAAAACCCCGCTATTGCGGGGTTTTTTATATCTCACTATGACGAAACTTATGAGCAAATCATTTGATAATAGCTTCTGTATGTAGCTTTTATATATAGAAGCTATATAGTACTAAAAGCGTGATGGATGCGGTTTAATCCCTCTACCAACACCGCTCGAGGACAAGCCACGTTAAGGCGCATTTTTGAGTGCCCTTCCTCACCATATTTAATTCCGGCATTGAGCTCCACTCTTGCTGCACGCAGCGCATTATAAAGTTGTTGATCGTCTTGACTATAGGCTGCGCAATCTAGCCAGATCAAATAGGACGCTTCTGGACGCATGACCTTGATCTTAGGCAAGTGCTCAGCGAAATACTGCATGGTTAAATTAATGTTACCCTCAATATATTCCAGCGCCTGTGACAACCATTCACTGCCCTCGCTATACGCACTACGCATCGCTGTGTATGCAAATAAATTCAGTTCGTACTCGTCGTTTAGCTGCTGCTGCTGGCTGATTTTTTGGATTAATGCTGCATCCTTAGCAAAGATCATTGAGCCTTTGATACCAGCGATATTAAAGGTTTTGGTCATAGAGGTTAGGCTCACCACCTTATGCTCATACCCTGCCGCTAGCGTTAAAAACGGTGTAAAAGTATGCCCACTCAGGGTCAAGTCTTGGTGAATCTCATCACTGACAATCGCCACATCATGCTTTTTGCAAATGGTAAGCAGTGCGTTCAATTCATCAGGTGTCCACACACGCCCGCCCGGATTATGCGGATTACAGAGTAAATATAGCTTCACATTATGCTCGATAATCTTGGCTTCGATATCGACCAAATTCAAACGATATTTGTCTTCGCTCTCTTGTAGTGAGGAAGTAATGAGCGTGCGCCCATTTTGCTCAACCTTACTCATAAATGGCGTATAGATCGGAGCGTTGACCAGTACCGCATCCCCTATATCGGTGAAGACATTCATCATTAGCGCTAGGCTTGGCACCACACCTGGTGAGAACAATATATTTTCTTGATTAAGCGCCAAATCATAGCGACTACCGTGCCAATTGATAATTGCGTCATACAGCGCTTTGGTAGGTTTGGTATAACCCAGTATGCCATGCTGCACGGCTTGCTCGATCGCGTTTAAGATAGGCGGGGCAGCTTTGAAATCCATATCTGCCACCCATAGCGGAATCGTATCGTCGCTATAATGCCATTTGAGCGACCCTGTATCCCGTCTGTCGACGACTTCATCAAAGTTATATGACACCTGCATGCTCCTAAATCTAAAGATAATGGCTTAGAGTACAACAGGAATCGCATCATCACCAATTGCTTTGTGAGAATTAGACAAACGCGCGATGACATTAACAAAATCATGCCTACTTTGTACTTTTTGCAACCTAATACTATTAGATAATAACTTTGTGAACTCAAAATAAAAATCATGGAGACTGATGATGACGACAGAACAAAAGCCACGTAAGGATACGCAAACATATGTCTTAACCAAATCCGATATCGATAACACCGCCGAGACCAAGCATGTCCACCAGTTTAACGAACACGCTATTCGCCATACAGTGTCGCTCAGTGATATTGCCGGTCTGACGAAATTTGGCTTGCACCTGGTGCGCGTTGAGGCAGGCGATGAGACAACGACCCATCACAATCATGAAGAGTCAGATGAGTTCATTTATGTGCTGTCAGGTGAGCTGTCACTGCGCTATGGTGATGAGCAGTATCAGCTAAAGGCTGGCGACTTTGCGGCGTTCCCTGCGCATGGTGCGGCGCACTCGATGCGCAATGATAGCGATGCCGATGCCACTTATTTGATGGGCGGCAGCCGACCACCGATTGACATCACCCTATATCCCGATATTAATCGTAAGATGTATAAGATACATGGTAAAAAAGAGTATGTGGATTTGGAAGATTTGGGTGAGGTATAGTTCGTACCTCGTGAAAAACCTGCAATATCAGTAGTTGCTAGGAACAACACTGTTACGGCAGGTTTAAATACTTATCACGAGGCGTACTGCTTTTTAATATGGTTAAAAACTATTTACCAGTAAACTCAGCCTCCCTTCTCTCAACCATCGCCATCACGCCCTCTTTTGCATCTTCTGAATGAAAGAGTGGCGGCAGATAACTATGGATATTAGCCAGTGCCGTCGCGGCACCATTGCGGCTCGCATCTTGCGCGGAAGATAGCGCGCCTCTAACGCCCAGCGGCGCAGCTTTGCTGATCTCTTGTGCCAGCGTCAATGCGCGCTCGTATTCAGACCCATTTGCCACCACTTCACTGACCAAGTTCAGTCGATCAGCCGTTTGCGCATCGAAGGCTTTACCCGTGAGTAGATATGGCATGGCTTTTTGCCAACCTGCCGCCGTGACAAAGCGTACCGTCGCCCCGCCAAATGGCATGATGCCGCGCTGGACTTCCATTTGAGCAAAGTTACAGTTGTCGCTTGCGATGACCACATCACAATTGAGCATCAACTCGATAGCCACGGTAAAGCACGTGCCTTTTACCGCGACCACTACTGGCTTGGTACGTAGCTTTCCACTGATACCCCAAGGATCAATTTGATTGTCATCAAACTCAAACACACCGTCGTTTAGCTTGTCTTGTAGCTCAACCAAATCTAGCCCAGCGGTAAAGTGATCGCCATGGGCGAAGATAAGCGCACAGCGTAAATGATCATCGTTTTCATATCGGCTCATGGCTTCAGAGAGCTGAGTGATCATATGACTGTCAAAGGCGTTGCGTTTGTTAGCGCGATTTAGCCCTATTAGGCAGACGTAGCCGTCTGTGTCATAGGTGATGCAATTGTCTTGAGTATTACTGTCCGTTGTCATGGTACTGTCCTTGTTAAAATAATTCTTTGTACTAAGTGATCATATCGCTCACATCGCTCAATCTCGATTGCTTATTGATAGCGATTGTCGATAGTTCTATCTTTAATCTGACTTTTAATATAGACATCATGCTGCCATAACACAAGCAGTAGAGATGACTTGTATGAAGCATAATCGATAAAAGTTGACCTCATTTGCGATAAGTGCAACTATGATTCAGATTCAGGTAGCGTACAGAGTATTTTATGGAATTTTGGCATGGGTTTTTGCTTATCACGAGCGTTCATTTACTAGCAGCTGCCTCACCAGGTCCTGATTTTGTCTTGGTTTCACAGCAGACGTTAGCTAAGGGTCGCCGTACTGGTTTGATTTGTAGTTTGGGGATTACCTTAGGGCTGTCGGTGCATATTATCTATTCGGTGCTGGGACTAGCAACAGTCATTGCTCACTCGCAGCCACTATTGACCGCGATCAAATGGTTGGGTGGTGGCTATTTGATCTATCTAGGGTGGCAAGGTATTCAGGCAAAACCAAAAAAGCCAGCAGAACTAGCAACATCGGTAACGCAAGAGAACGCTCTTATTGATCACTTACAAGCGAAGCAAAACGCACCTACGCATATAAAATCTGTAAATACTGAATCTTTAAATGCTGAGTCTGCCGTTGCCACATTGCGCCGTGGGTTTTTTTGTAATGTCTTTAATCCAAAAGCGCCTGTGTATTTTGTGGCTATCTTTACCCTTGTGCTATCCCCAGACATCCCATTTTGGCAATTGGCGATTTATGGCGTCTGGATGATGGTCTTACAGATGGCATGGTTTAGCACCGTGGTGATGCTACTCTCTATTCCTGCGATTCACCGCCGCTTTCAGCGTTTTGAGCATTGGATCGACCGTGTATTGGGGTCCGCGATGATTGTATTAGGACTCAACCTGATTTTGCGTCATCGATAACTCATTTGTGAGCGGTGAAATCTGCTACACTGATGACTTATATCCATATATCGTAGCCTGACATTATGACAAGTAAGCCCATGACCCGTAATCCTGCCAATAGCAAACATAGAAACCGATCGCCTGCGACCGCCAAAAAACTTGGTCAGCTGCATCCGCGCAACCCGCACCAAGGTCGCTACGACTTTGCCGTATTAACACGCGCGTTGCCTGAACTTGCTGAGCACACCATCACCAACCCCAAAGGCGAGCCGACGATTAACTTCTCGGATCATCAAGCGGTTCGCGTTCTGAATAAAGCACTACTGGCAAATTATTACGGTGTTAAGTTTTGGGATATTCCAGACGGCTATTTATGTCCGCCTATCCCTGGACGTGCCGATTATATCCACTATATTGCGGATTTACTCGCGCAAACCACGCACGTCAATGCCGACAACACACCGCCAACGGGTAAAGAGATTCATGCCCTTGATATTGGTACGGGTGCCAGTGCGATCTATCCGATCGTTGGTAGCCAAAGCTATGGCTGGCGCTTTACGGCAAGCGATATTGATCCGATTTCGGTCAATACTGCCGCCCTCATTTGTGACGCCAATCCCAAGCTAAAAAGTGCAGTCAAAGTAAAGCTGCAACCTGAGCCTAAGTTTATCTTTAAGAACATCATCGGTCGTCAAGATTATTTCGATGTGGTGGTTTGTAACCCTCCATTTCACGCGTCATTAGAAGAAGCAATGGAAGCCAACAGCCGCAAGCAACACAACTTGCAGCGCCATCGTGGTAAAAATGAAAGCGAGCAGATCAGCCGTCATTCAACCAAGTCAGGTAACGCGGCGCAAAACCTAAACTTCGGTGGACAGCACAAAGAGCTCTGGAGCGAAGGTGGTGAAATTGCTTTCTTAACCAAGATGGCAAAAGAAAGCCAAAGTTTTGCAGAGCATGTCGGTTGGTTCACAACGTTGGTATCAAAATCTGAAAACGTGAAACCTTTGCAGCTACTATTAAAGCAGCTGGATGTCGCGCAGATGCGTATCATTGAGATGAGCCAAGGTCAAAAGAGCACTCGTGTACTGGCGTGGCGCTTTAATACTGATGAAGAGTAGTCGATAGATACGTTAGTTAATTTAAGTTTCACGTGAAACAAAAATACCGCTTCGACTATCGAAGCGGTATTTTTTATTTTGTTACCAATCAAACTTAAACTTAGATGTCTAAATTTGAAACGGTTAGCGCATTTTCTTCGATAAAGATACGGCGCGGTTCGACATGATCACCCATTAGGCAAGTGAACATATGATCAGCGGCAATCGCATCTTCGATAGTGACGCGTAGCATTCGGCGATTTTCAGGATCCATAGTCGTATCCCATAGCTGGTCGGCATTCATCTCGCCCAGACCTTTATAACGCTGAACCGATAGACCACGACGTGCATCAAGCATCATCTGCTGCCAGAGGTAATCAAAGTCGCGTATCGGCATGTCTTTACTACCACTGTTACTCTCGCGGCGAATAAAAGCATCGTCCTCAAGCAGGGTATTCCATTCACTCGATAAGCGTAACAGCTTGCTGTACTCACCTGAGTTGATAAAGCTGGCATCTAGTAGATAATGATGCGCCAACTGGTGCACATATACCGTGACGCGTGGTAGCCACTGAGCCTTAGTAGACAACGCCTCACTATCTGATACTTCACCTTCTTCAGCGCCTAGTACTGGTGCCATACCTAGTAAATCGGCTGCTGCTGCGTCCATATTTTCTGGCTGAGGCGCATGAATATTGACCAATTCAATCTCAGGGTTTAAATCGCTACCGAAATGATCGAGCTTCGTCTGCATCGCTGCTTTCCAGTCCTGCATTGCAGACTTATCATAAGTCATATCAGTGCTGAGCTTTGGCGTGTGGGTCAACGCGTCCAAAATCACCGCTGGAAAACGAATCTGCAAACGCGCTTTGATAAGCTGCGTTTGGTTATAATCATTCAGCAATGTCTCAAGCGCTTGACCAGTAATCGCAGGTGCATCAGCACTGATATGAAGCTTAGTATTATCAATCGTTGACGACAATAGATACGCTTTTAGCGCTTCATCATCTTTTAGATATAGCTCTTGGCGACCTTTCTTAACTTTATATAGCGGTGGCTGAGCGATATATACATAACCTCGCTCGATCAGCTCAGGCGTTTGACGGAAGAAGAACGTCAGTAGCAGCGTACGAATGTGTGAGCCATCCACATCGGCATCGGTCATGATGATGATTTTGTGATAGCGCACTTTGTCCGGATTGTACTCATCAGGACCAATACCGCAGCCTAGTGCAGTAATCAGATTACCCACTTCAGCAGAAGATAGCATCTTGTCAAAACGTGCACGTTCGACGTTTAGAATCTTACCTTTTAATGGCAAGATTGCTTGGGTTTTACGGCTACGACCTTGCTTAGCTGAACCACCTGCAGAGTCACCCTCCACAATGTACAGCTCTGATAGTACAGGATCTTTTTCTTGGCAATCAGCCAACTTACCAGGCAGACCTGCAATATCTAAAGTCGTTTTACGACGGGTCATTTCACGCGCTTTACGAGCCGCATCACGCGCACGTGCTGCTTCCATAATTTTATTGGCAATGGCCTTACCCGCGCTTGGGTTCTCTAGTAGATAATCATTGAACTTATCATGCATCGCTGATTCGACAGCAGACTTCACTTCACTCGATACCAGCTTATCTTTAGTCTGACTTGAAAACTTAGGATCTGGCACTTTCACCGAGACAATGGCCGTCAACCCTTCACGAGCATCATCACCAGTCGCCGCAACCTTCTCTTTCTTAAACAAGTTTTCGCGATCCATATAGCTGTTCAAACCACGTGTGAGCGCTGAGCGGAAACCTGATAGATGCGTACCACCATCTTTTTGCGGAATGTTGTTAGTAAAGCACAATACTTTTTCGTTATAAGTATCCGTCCACTGCAGTGCAACTTCGACACTGATACCATCGTCTTGTTGACTGGTAAAATGGAATACTTCGTTAATACCATCTTTGCCTGCGTTAATATAGCTGACAAACTCTAACAAGCCGCCTTTGTGCTCAAACTCGTGACGCTTGTCAATGCGCTCATCGGTCAGAACGATACGCACACCAGAGTTCAAGAATGATAGCTCGCGTAGGCGCTTTGCCAAAATATCATACTCAAAAATCGTACCAGTAAACACCTCACTACTTGGATAAAAGCGGATTTGTGTACCCGTTTGATCCGTTGCTTCCATTTGCTGAATATCAGCGTTAGGCACTCCATCAGTATAAGTCTGATGGTAGTGATAGCCTTCACGCCAGATATTCATCTCAAGCTTTTTGGACAACGCATTAACGACCGATACCCCAACCCCGTGCAGGCCACCCGATACTTTATAGCTATTATCATCGAACTTACCGCCTGCATGCAGGACCGTCATGATGACCTGTGCCGCTGATACCCCTTCTTCTGGATGAATATCAACGGGTACGCCGCGACCGTTGTCCATCACGCTGACAGACTCATCTTCATGGATAATGATATCAATTTGATCACAGTGGCCGGCCAGTGCTTCATCGATAGAGTTATCCACGACCTCAAAGACCATGTGATGCAAGCCTGTGCCATCGTCAGTGTCGCCGATATACATACCAGGGCGCACGCGTACCGCTTCTAACCCGCGCAGTACACGGATATCTTTAGAGCTATAATCAGAAGGCAACCCTTCTGGCGCTACCACAGGGGCCATCGTTTCGGTAGCACTATCTGACGTCAGTTGTTCGTGGTCAATAGGTAATGAATCACTCATGTACATTCCTTAATCTAGCCATTATCAGCTGTTTCTTTACCAGCTCGCCTATACGGCTAAGCTTTATGATGGCATTTTAAAATTAACTTTTATCGTCAAAACCTTGAGTGCACATAGATGGTGAATATACTATCAACCATGATCATTTGGAGGGGCGCACAATATTGAAATTATCGAACTATTTATTAACGATGACCTTTGTTGTTTTAGACACAATAAAAGCCATATAAAAAATAAAACGTATATATATCAATATGTTAAAAATCAAGAAACGATAAAAGCTAACTGCATGATGCAATCAAATAACTTGCTGAGAACAGGACAAAAATAAAGTGCTATTTTAGCATTTTTTTGTCTCTAAGTCACTGTTTACTGGGAGTTTTACTGCTAGAGAGTTAGTGTTTTGACCCGATAGATTATCTGCGCCATAATCTGCCCTATGACGGTAAGTAGATATCACATAAAAGAATTGAGAATAGACTAGAAAAAGTCATAGGCAAGGATAGATAAGAGACTAATCAACAGGAAATATCTGCCCACGTTTCACGTGAAACAGTTTAGGCTCTGCCCATAACTCATTAACTAAAGGAACAATATCATCCGTCAAACTGGTCATAAAAACCTGACAAGGCAGCTTAGCCAAGGCTGATAAAAGAATCTTTATCGCTCTGCCATCTAGCTCTGCAGTGATATCATCTAACAATACAACAGGAGTAAATCCTAATGCCGAACCAGTATCAATTGAAGTGTTGTTGTCAGTACTGTTGAGTAGCAGTGGTAATTGAGACAAACGCAGTGCGGTAATAAGCAGTTTTTTCTCACCACGAGACAAGACGTTGGCTGCTTGCTCTTTTAGAGCTGGCAATTTAGCACTCATCTCATGATATGATGATGCCGTTTTGAGACTTTCAGCATGCTTGCCTGTGTCGCTATCAGAGCGCCAATGCACATGAACATCAGAGCGATGATTGCCTATACGGGTATACCCTAGTTGTAAGTCCTGCTCCAATCGCTCGTTAAGTTGTATGTCCAGCGCAATACTAGTATCGTAGCCAGCTTGATACGTTAGAGTCAATTGTTCAGCGTAGGTTGGCAGTAGTTTGAGGACACTTTCAGCAAAGTAAGGCTGCCACTCTGTAAAGACACGTTCACGATAATGATGGATCAATGCAGCATGATTGCTTAGTCCTTTATCCCACGATTTGAGTTCAGCCAACTGAACTGTAGTCAACTGACGTGTGCTCTTTAGCAAACTATTGCGCTGTTTTAGAAGACGTTGATAGGCTACCCACTGCGCATGAAACCCATGTTTCATGTGAAACACTAGCCAATCTAACAGCTGTCGACGACTGGCACTACCCTGCTCTAACATGTCCATCGTAGAAGGATCTATCAGTAGCGTGGGCAGCTGCTCTGTTAATATGCTTTGGTTATAGACAGTGGTTTGATCGAGACGTAGAATAGTTGTGGCGTCTGCCTGCTTTTGAATAGCCAATGTACGGCTGTCATTGAGTTTGGCGTATACGACGGTATTATCTTGATAATGCTGAATATAGCGTTTAGGCTGGTGATGGCGAAAGCTTTTACCTCTTGATAGTAAAAATATAGCTTCGAGTAAAGAAGTTTTTCCACTACCGTTTGCACCAATCATGACATTACAAACGGTTGGCTGTAAATTGACTTGAGTAAGGTTTCTCAGATTTGATATTTGTAGACGTTCAATCATATTATCGATAGCCGCCTATTATTTCTAGACACCAAACTAGGCAAAAGTTTATTTAAATTCAATTCATTCACATAGATTTCTGAAAATACTAACGTGGTTAAATGCTGTATAGATCGTAAAAAATCAAACTATATACGCATCGGCATAATAACGTATTGATGGAACTCATCATTGAGCTGATTTACTAGTACAGAGGCATTTGACTGACTCATATGCATCTGCAAATCACCTTGTATCACCCCTAGCACGTCTTGCAGATAAGCGACATTAAATGACAACTCCATTGGCTCACCTTGATATTTTGCTTGTATCATCTCAACGGCTTCGTCTTGCTCAGCATTATTAGCACGTACTTCTACCATACCATCACTGGCAAAATTAAAGACCACACCGCGAGACTTCTCGTTACTCAAAATAGCAACGCGGCGTAATACATCAGTCATCTTCTCTTGACTAAATAACGCAAGTTTATCGGTATTACTTGGCATGACACGGCGATAATCAGGAAATTTTCCATCAATCAGACGAGCAGTAAAGGTTACCATTAGATTTTGGCTCACTTGCCCTGCACTATCTACATCACCGAATGGTAAGCTTACTTGCAGAAACTCACGACCAAAACTCAAGGTAACCGCATTGTCTTGATCACCCAGCATTTTACCCAGCTCAGTCGCCAAACGCTCAAGCTCGATTACTGCCTTACGTGGTAAGATAGCCTGCATATTTAGATCAGCATTCACATCAATAACGCTACGTGCTAGAGCCAATCTATGCCCATCAGTTGCTACTGTCGTCAATTGCTGCTGTGAAACATCAAACAGCATACCAGTTAGATAGTAGCGTACATCTTGGATCGCCATTGCAAACTGAGTCTTGTGGATCAAGTCTGTTAGACGGCTGCGGCTGATGTTCAATGGTGTGATATTTTCAGGATTACCCAAGCTTGGGTAGTCTTCACTTGGCAATGTGCCTAGTGTAAAACGACTCTTACCACTGGTGAGCAAGCAACGCTCATTTGCTTGCGTGGCTAGATTGATTTGTGCCTGTGCAGGTAACGATTTACAAATATCTTTTAACTTTGTCGCAGGCAAAGTGGTGTTACCCGCTTCAATACAAGCACCAGCAGGCAATTTCAATGTCGATGTCAGCTCCACCTCTAAATCTGAGGCTGTCAAGACAAGCTCAGACTCTGATAACTGAAGCTTAATATTACCCAATATCACCATATTGTGTCGTTTATCAGCGGCTTTGGCGATCAAATTGATAGCTTTTAGTAACGATTCTCGATTGATCGATAATTGCATGCTTAGTTACTCTTATTTGAATGATTCTTTTGTGATGACCTGACGTAATGGTCTAATAATACCTTGTCTACTAACGATAATCCACAAAGCATCTGTACGCTTATATCTTCACTATTATAGACCATCTTCATCTGCTAAAACACAATGATATTTGCAGCGTCTAACCTGCTTGTAGCATTAAAGCCAATGTCTTGTAGTCTTTGTCAAATGAAGGATCTGCTGCTCTTAACTCATTTACCTTATCACAGGCGTGCATCACTGTGGTGTGGTCACGTCCACCAAATGATTGACCGATTTCAGGGAAGCTATCACCTGTTAGTTCACGTGATAGGGCCATCGCTATTTGGCGAGGTCTTGCAATACTACGTGTACGTTTACGTCCCATAATATCTTTGACAGTTACATCGTAGTATTCGGCGACTATTTTACGGATATTATCCATGTTGACGGCTTGCACACGCATTGCAACGATATCTTTTAGTGCGTATTGCACCATTTCAAGCGTAATTTGTGCGCCTGTTAAGTTAGCATTTGCAAATACCTGATTTAAGGCGCCTTCTAAACGTCTGACATTGGATACGACATTCTGAGCAATAAACAGAGCACATTCTTTAGGTAGTGCCATGCCATAGGAGGCTGCTTTTTTCTGCAGAATTTGCACACGAGTATCAATCTCGGGAGGGTCAACAGCAACTGTTAGTCCCCAAGAAAAACGTGATCTAAAACGTTCATCAAACTCTGTCATTTGTGAGGGATGACGATCAGAGGCCAAGATCAACTGCTTATCACCACTGGTGAAATCAGCAAATAATGTCAAAAATTCATTACTACTTTTTGTCTTTCCAGCCAATACATGAATATCATCTACAATCAATAAATCTACTTTTTTTATTTTCTTTTTAAAATCTTCTATTTTATTGTTTCTCAATGAATAAACCAATTGGTTTATAAATTTTTCAGAAGTGAAATAATAAAAACTTTGATTATTTTTTAAATAGCGATGCGCTACAGAATGCATTAAATGTGTTTTTCCTAATCCAGAAGGACCATATATAAATAAAGGATTGTGTCGATTTTTTGATTGTTTCTTACCAAGCTCATAGCAGGCCTTGTAAGCTAGGTTATTAGACTTACCAGTGACAAACGTCTCAAAAGTAAAATCAGGATTAAGATAACTTAGTGACTTGGCGTCGACGGAATCTATCAATTCTGAATGACGCATATTAGCGTCTATATCTGCTTTTGAATTATTATGATGAATAGATTCAAATTTGTGCTCAGATGGGGTAGGGGAGGGGTTATCTTTTACAAACAACGAGCCTGATTGATCTTGGTTACTACTTTCTACGTCACGACCAGCATTATCAACACGTACGACAACTTCTTCAATACCTCCTTGACTGTGCTTAGCTACCAATTGCTGAATATCCTGCAAGTGATTTTTTTTGATATACGTTACAAAGTAGTCATTAGGAGCAAGAATGATAAGCGTTTGTGCTTCTTGATAAGCTGACAAAGGTCTCAGCCACATCGTGAATACGTTATCTTTGACGTTATAACGCAAATCGTTCAGACATCTATCCCAAATATTTGCTGTGTCTATCATGAAAAGTACTGACCCTATAATTTGAAATAATAGCTACTTTTAGCCGTTTAGCTCGTTGCTTAGTTATCAATATCACTAATTTTTGTTTACCTCAAAAACCAGACTAGCACAGTATGTGAAAGCGATTTTGAGGTAGGCGCTAATCTAACACAGATACCCTGTGGATAAAACCTTGTTTTTTGGGGATAAGACTGTGGACAGTTTTGTGGATAAGTTTAAATAGAGAGTTATCCATATTTAGCCCACAGGTTATCCACAGGTTTACCCATAGCCTAGTATTTTGATAGTAAAGAAGAAATACAAGTTAACCACAGAAAAATAAGCTCCCAATAACAACAATACTTATATATATTAATTAATTATTATTATAGAGTTCAAGCAAAGCTGTGGATAACTTCAAAATGTACAAGTAAACAAAGATCCAAATTAGCTGATATTAAATGACGAATTCATTGGAGAATTACTATTAACTTGATAGTAGAGATTGACTAGTTAACAGTTAGCAAAACTAGTTTATTGACTAATACTATGCTGAATGGTATAATCTTCCGTTATTATGAATTTAGTCCATTATTTTGATAGGTGAGTTATGAAACGTACATTCCAACCAAGCGTGATCAAGCGTAAACGTACTCACGGTTTCCGTGCTCGTATGGCAACTAAAAAAGGCCGTCAAGTCTTAGCCCGTCGCCGTGCTAAAGGACGTCATCGTCTTACTGTGTAATCATTAGATTGCGATAAGCATGGCTAATAGTGCTTGTTGTGTTCTTATTGTTTATGGATTGCTATAGGCAGTCATCACAACTAACACTTAGCCACATATTAAAAGCGCCCGCATCGGCGCTTTTTTTGTTTCTATAGTTTGCTATTATCTGTCACACGTCATTCGCTCTTATACTAGGTTATATCATGCCAAAATCTGTTTCAGCTATACATGCAGCCAGTTTCACTAAAGAGCAGCGTCTGCTTACGCCTGCAGCTTTCCGTGAAGTATTTGACGCACCTGAGCGTAAACTACATCAGACCCACCTTATGGCTTTTGTGAAGCCCAGTGCGTACGGAAAACCACGTATTGGCATGGCGATCACTAAGCGTAAAGTCCCTACTGCGGTGGCTCGAAATTTGATCAAACGACATATACGTGAACAGTTTCGGACAAAGGCTTTTAAAATAGAAAACAAGGATATTGTTTTTATTGTAAAAAAATCTTTGAAAGATGTAAATTCTGAAGAAATAAAAAATCAAATAAGTAATATTTTTAAAAAAATAGAAAAAAAATAAAATGAATTTTTCATTAAATATATTAAATAAAATAATTTATAAAATCTTATTTAATTTAATTGTTATTTATCAAAAAATAATTAGCCCCATACTACCTGCTCGCTGTCGTTATTACCCAACTTGCTCAAGCTATGGCAAACAAGCTTTAGCTTGGCATGGAACACGTGCAGGTAGTTGGTTGCTTTTGAAACGCCTTAGTAAGTGCCATCCACTTGGTGGACATGGCATTGATTTTGTACCCCTTCCTCTATCCTCTTATCACTATCATTACTTATCCTCTACTGTCATATCAGTTAATAGTGTTCAAGGATGGAGCGTTTACCGAGACAGTCAGAGCTACGTTTCACGTCTCAACCATTTGATGAAACTAATGTAGAAAATAGGGTGTCAAAACTTGAATGTGGATAACTAATGAGTTACCCACAAGTTATCCACACTCTTGGTATCATTTAGAGTAGATTTTTAGTAAAATGATGCACATTTTATGTAAATGACTATCAATGCAGTTGTCATGTTAGCCAGCACCTGTGATGTACAGTCATGACACATGCCCTAATTTTTCATTCCCTAATTTTTTAATCTAGGAAAGGTTTATGCAAAAGATATTTCGGGTGATGATCATCATTGCGATGTTAATTACCGCTTATCTGCTGATTTTGGCATGGCGAGATGATTATGCCGATGCGCCAGCTGTCGATGCGGTGCCAGAAACTACAAGTTCAGTAGGTGCTGACATTCCCTCTACCACTGGTGCAGCAGGTGATATTCCGGTACAGACAGTACCTGTCGATAACGGAGCTGTGACAGCTGCGCCTGCGAAAGATACAGGCTTAATCACAGTAACGACCGATCGCTATGATATTAAAATCAACCCAGAAGGTGGTGATATTGTCTATGCTGCACTCAAGCAGTATGACGCAACGCTCGATAGCGATAAGCCTTTCGTATTGCTAGAAAATAATAGCAACCGTGTATATGTCGCTCAGTCTGGTCTGATTGGTCAAAATGGTATCGATACAGCAGAAGGTCGAGCGATATATACGCACACTGCTAATAACTATGTCATGGAAAATGGTCAACAAACACTGTCAGTACCGCTTACGTACAAAAAAGATGGTGTAACAGTTACTAAGACCTTTACCTTTACCGAAAACAAATATCCAATCGATATCAGTTACAAAATTCAAAACGCTTCTACCAACGCTTGGCAAGGCCAAATGTTTGCGCAGCTAAAGCGTGACGATAGTAAAGATCCTGGCATGTCTGATAAAGGCGCGCTGAGCATGGCGACCTATTTAGGCGGTGCTTGGGGTACACCAGACGATCCTTATAACAAGCTGAAATTTGGTGACTTTAGTGATGGCGAGTTGACTACGACCAGTGATAAAGGTTGGGTCGGCATTGTCCAGCATTATTTCGTTTCTGCATGGACGCCTCAAAACTTTACGGGTAAGTTCTTTAGTCGTGAAACTGGCGATGATTACTTTATTGGCTTTAATAGTCAGCCAGTAAATGTAGCACCGAACAAGCAAGTGACTTTGAATGCGACGCTATATTCAGGTCCAAAAGTACAGTCTGAGCTCAAAGATGTGGCGGAAGGTCTTAATCAGACAGTTGATTACGGTTTATTATGGCCGATATCTAAGGTCCTATTCGCTATCTTGGATGGTGTGCATAAAGTAGTAGGAAACTGGGGTTGGTCGATTATTATACTGACTATCTTGGTCAAAATTGCTCTAATGTGGTTCTCTAATAAGAGCTACTACTCTATGGCAAAAATGCGCGCTATCGCTCCAAGACTTAAGGTGCTCAAAGAAGAGCACGGCGATGATCGCATGAAAATGTCGCAAGAAATGATGGCGATATACAAAGAGGAGAAAGTCAATCCAATGGCGGGTTGTTTGCCTATTTTGATGCAGATGCCAATTTTCTTAGCGCTATATTGGGTGTTGGTAGAGAGTGTCGAATTGCGTCATGCCCCTTGGGTTTTGTGGATTCAAGATCTTTCAGCAATGGACCCATGGTTTATTTTACCATTGCTAATGGGCGCTTCAATGTTTGTACAGCAGCAGCTGAACCCTCAGCCAGCTGACCCAATGCAAGCAAAAGTTATGAAGTTCTTACCGATTATCTTTACAGCGTTCATGTTGTTCTTCCCAGCAGGTCTGGTTCTATATTGGACAGTGAATAACTTGTTTAGTATGACTCAGCAATATATTGTTAATAGAAAGGTTGAAGAAGAGCAAAAGCGCCGTACGGTAAAAGTAGTTGATTAACTGATACACTATTAAATACCCAATAATAAAGACCATCGCGCAAGCGGTGGTTTTTTTATAGATGGTAGGTTAGTTATCCACAACTTATCAACACAGTAAAGAAAGGACTACCTTTCAAAGTTTGTTTTGTCAGTATGAGTTGAGGCGTCTATAATAGGGTTTTAAGTTATTGAGAGTAATTGTGGATTCCTTAGAGATGGCCCTAGCCACACCTAATTCTTCTGAAAAATCTAATACAGCAGGACTCGCCACGATTGCTGCAATTGCAACGCCGCTTGGACGTGGGGGTGTGGGCGTTATACGTTTATCAGGTAGCCGTGCCTATGCCATGGCCTGCGCCCTCACTGGCAAATCTGCATTTACACCGCGTATGGCCAGTTTTTGCCGTTTTTATCAGGCGGATGGTACGGTGATCGATGAAGGGTTGGTACTGTATTTTAAAGGTCCGCATTCGTTCACGGGTGAGGACGTGATTGAGCTGCAAGGGCATGGCGGCGTTATTTTGCAAAATCAATTGCTCGCGCGCGTGTTCGAATTAGGTGCTAAACAAGCGAGTGCCGGAGAGTTTTCTTACCGCGCTTTTGATAATGATAAGTTAGATTTGGTACAGGCAGAAGCGATTGCCGATGCGATTGATGCAACCAGTGCTGCTGCAGCCAGTAGTGCGATTCGTTCTTTGAGCGGTGAATTTTCACAAAAAATCAATCAGTTATTAGAACAGCTGATCCATTTGCGCTTGCATGTTGAAGCGGCGATTGACTTCCCTGATGAAGAGGATGTCGATTTTTTATCTGATGGTGTGATACAAAGCAAGCTTGAGCAAACGCAAGATAAAATACAGCAAGTCTTATCAACTGCAAAACAAGGGCAGCTCTTGCGTGATGGCATTCACGTTGTTTTAGCAGGTAGACCAAATGCGGGTAAATCAAGCTTGCTCAATCGTTTAGCGGGACAGGAACGTGCTATCGTTACAGATGTCGCGGGTACCACACGTGATACGCTACAAGAGACAGTGGTACTCAATGGCTTGACCCTACATCTTACCGATACGGCAGGTCTACGTGACACAGAGGATACCGTAGAGCGTATTGGTATTGAACGTGCCCGTACAGCGATCACTCAAGCTGATATGCTGTTGATGGTCTACGATGTGACTCGCGATGTCGAAGAGGCGAGCACACCATTGCAACTCGCCGAGCAGTTGTTTGGTGAGCTACCAGAAGCCAAACGCTTACTAATCATTGCCAATAAAAGCGACTTATTGAATGATTATAGCAGTGAAGAATCTGCTTCTATGACACAAGCTGAAATAAGAGACAGAGGCTACGAACAAGTCAATGTTTCATGTGAAACAGGCATTGGTATTGATAGTCTAGTCGAAGCACTATGCGCAAAGGTAGGTTTTCACCCACCAGAAAATAGTCTAATCGCTCGTACAAGACATATAGATGCCCTTAGACGAACTGCTAACTTTTTAGCAGAGGCACATGAGCAACTAACCGTATTTCAAGCAGGTGAATTGGTGGCTGAAAGCTTGCGTCAAGCCCAGCAGAGCTTGGGTGAGATTACAGGTGAGTTTAGCGCTGATGACCTACTGGGTAAGATATTTGGTAGCTTTTGTATCGGCAAGTAATGACCCAGCAATAGCTTCTATGAATTACTTGTATTAGCTACTTATGGAACATCGATCTTATTCTCAATCGTAAAACAAGGAAATGCTATGCACTGCCCGTATTGTAATGCATCAGAGACAAAGGTTATTGACTCACGTCTCGCTGCAGAAGGTGCACAAGTACGTCGCCGCCGTTCATGTAATAGCTGCCAAGAGCGTTTTACGACTTTTGAGATGGTAGAAGTCGTTATGCCCAGAATTATCAAATCAAGCAATAAAATTGAGCCTTATGACAACGAAAAGCTGCGCCGTTCTATTTTACTGCCGTTGCAAAAGCGCCCGATCACTATCGACGAGCAAGAAGCGATGATCAGTCGCATCGAAAAACGTGTCAGACAGATGGGTGAGCGTGAAATCAGCAGTAAGGTATTGGGCGAAATTATCATGAGTGAGCTAAAATCATTGGACGATGTTGCTTATGTACGCTTTGCTAGTGTTTACCGCGACTTCCAAGATATTGATGCGTTCCATCAAGAAATTGCCAATATCCGCCCAAATGATAAATAAGCTCGCAGCTTATCGGCACATAGTTTCCTAATCACTCATTGTTCCTTAATTACTATTAATCATTCATTAAGTCTACTGCTATGCCAACCGAAAACCACGCTCAAGATATGCAAGATCGCTACTTCATGATGCTTGCTATCGAACAAGCCAAACGCGGTTTATATACCACCAGACCCAACCCAGCGGTCGGCTGTGTGATTGTCCAAAAAGAAGAAATAGTTGGTCAAGGGTTTCATCCCAAAGCTGGTGAGCCACACGCTGAGATATTTGCGCTCAAAGAAGCAGGCGCGCGCGCAGTAGGTGCAACTGCTTATGTGACATTAGAACCATGTAGTCATACAGGTCGTACGCCACCATGCGCGCTTGCACTGGTTGCAGCCAGTGTGCAGCGCGTTGTAATCGCAGGTCTAGATCCGAACCCGCAGGTCGCAGGCCGTGGTGTAAAGCTGCTGGAGCAAGCAGGTATTGACGTGAAAATTGGTGTGCTAACAGAGCAGGCAGAGACGTTGAATCGTGGGTTTTTGAAAGCCATGCGTACACAGATGCCTTACGTCAGACTAAAGATAGCAACCAGTTTAGATGGTCGTACAGCTATGGCTTCTGGTGAATCTAAATGGATTACCTCAGCTGCTGCTCGCGAAGATGTGCAAAAACTAAGAGCAATAAGTGGCGCGATTATCACAGGTAGTGAAACAGTAATAATGGACGATCCAAAACTTAATGTACGCTCAACACAGTTAGGCGTATCAGCTGATGAGATACCAAGACCTAAAGTAATTGTACTTGATAGGCGTCAGCGTTTAGCACACAGCCTGCAGTCTGATTATCAATTGTGTCGCCATACAGACACAATTTATTGGCATACAGATAATCTTACAGGGTTACTCGCGGAGCTAGTAAGTAAGTATCAATGTTATGACATCTTAGTGGAGGCGGGTGCTAGCGTTGCCGGTAGTTTTTTGAGTCAACAGCTTGTAGACGAATTAATTGTCTATCAAGCCCCTTGTCTACTCGGTGATCAAGCAAGGCCGATGGTTAACTTTAACCCTATTTCACTGGCACAGCAGTTACGCTTTGATATTCAGAGCCACGAGCAACTCGGTTCTGACCTCAAGTTAACCTTGTTACCTTTGTAAACTGCCTACTTTCCGTCTTGCGCTTTATAAGTTTCCCATTGTGTGCATTATATGTGGATAAGTAAGCTAGAATATATTGGGTTTCACATGAAACTGTGTATAACTCTGTTTCACATGAAACGTAAAATACGAATTTTTATGTTGAGAAAAAATTAATATATTGTAAATCAGTAACTTATGATAAACACTTTTACTGTTTATGCTAAAAAATGAATTTATAAGAGTTGTGGATAACTCTATAATTATCAATTTTTTTTGGTGAATGACCGTTGATTTAATATTACTTATCCACAATCTATCTTATGAACGTCTACATTGAGTATATAACTCACCATACACATAGATCTGATTAAACAATACTGATGGTTTGGTATACCACGAAATATCGCTGCTAAAGACAATACAATAATGAGATGAGGGTAATATGTTTACTGGAATTATAGAAAGCGTTGGTAAAGTCAAATCCATGCAGCCCACAGGCGGCGATATACGCTTGACCGTAGAGTCTGATGATTTGGATTTTGGTGATGTAAAGTTAGGCGATTCTATTGCATCAAATGGTATTTGCTTGACTGTGGTAGAGTTCGGTAGCAACTACTATGCTGTCGATGTCTCACGTGAAACTATTGCTCGTACAGCGTTAGAAGAGTTGAAAGCAGGCCATATAGTTAACCTAGAGAAAGCAATGCTGCCAACGACTCGTTTTGGTGGTCATATCGTTGCTGGTCACGTAGATGGGGTGGGTGTTGTTAGTAAGCTGCAACAAGATGCGCGTTCTATCTATATTGAAATTGAAATACCACAAGAGCTGGCGCACTATACAGCGACTAAAGGGTCTATTACAGTAGATGGTATTAGCCTTACTACCAATCTTGTACGTGACAACATCGTTTGTTTGAACATTATTCCGCATACGGCTCAAGTGACCAATATCGCTAAGCATTGGTTGGTTGGTAACAAGGTTAATATCGAAGTGGATATCGTTGCACGTTATTTAGAGCGTTTATTAAATAAGTCGCAACCTAGTGGCATGAATACGTCAAACCCTCAAAGCCAAATTACGGAAGGTTTTTTGGCAGATAATGGTTTTATGAAATAACGTTTAAGTCCTTAATCTGCCACCATCTCAGTCTCTTTATCAAATAACTCACTCTTACAATATTGCTGTAATTTAGTGATATTGTAAGAGTGTTTTTTATTTATTCCTTAGGGTATAAAGCTCTGCAAAACAGTTTCTAGCTCTTTCTTACTGATTGGCTTAGCTAAAAACTCATCCATACCGACTTGCATACAGGCCTCGCGATCCTCTTCTGTGTTGTTTGCAGTTAATGCCACGATAGGTATGTTGTCCCCTTGTGCACGGATTACTTGGGTGGCTTCTAGCCCATCCATGACAGGCATACGGCAGTCCATTAAGATCAGCGAAATCTCTTCACGTTGGGTTTGCAGTACATTCAGCGCTTGCTGTCCATCCTCTGCCACGATACTGCGATAGCCAATCTTACTCAGCATCTTGCAAGCTATCTTTTGATTGGTTGGGCTGTCTTCTACCACTAAAACAAGCGGCTGTATTTCTTGTTCAGCGCTATCTGAGGTATTTATCTGACTGACATTGTCTTTGACGTTTTGTACCTGCGTCAATGTTTGTCTGACTGGTAACGTCAGACGCATCAGCTCAGATAGTAACAGCGCACTGTCTAGAGGTTTTGCTAAGAAACCATCACATTGATCGAGCAGCACAGACGGTATACGGCGCTCAGGTTTCATGCTGAACAATATCTTAGGGAGTATGGTATTAGCGAGTAGGCTGTCTAGCGCTTGTCGTCTATCGATGCTAGTGGCTATCTTAGGGCTATTGCTTAGTATGGCTGTTGCCGATTCAGTTTGTGCCTGTTTCAACTGCTGCGGATAGGTGTCCAGACTATCAGAACTAGAGTTACTGCCCACTACTATAGTACTGGTATCATAGTACTCGTAGTCCAGTAACAGCAAAGGTGCTAGGGTTTGCTTATCCTGTTTGAGTCGGTCTGTCAGCTGCTCTATAGTCGCTAGGTCCACAGAGGTATAAATCGTTGTCGATATAGACAGGTGGTCACACAGTTGCTGTAAGTGTGCTGCAACAAGTGGTTGATGGACAACTGCAATAAGATAAATCTGACTCAAATGCTGACTATGATGATATACCGGCTGATAACTTGGGCGTCTACAAGGTAGATAAAGGTTAAATATGCTGCCTTCGTTGACCGTACTTGTCAGTTCAATAAATCCGCCTAATAACCGTGCAAAACTATTGACGTTTTTTAGACCAAGCCCTGTGTCGATTACATTTTTCTCTATCTCGTTATTATCCTGACCGCGAGGTTTATTGAAGTACGCCAATAGCTGTTGCTGTTTTGCAGAGGTGATACCGATACCAGTATCTTGCACGCTAACCTGTATCCAGCAATCAACTTCATTTGTGACTGTGTTTTTACTAATAAGACGTAACGTCTCTCTACTGACCTCTGACATTTGCTCCTGAGTTATCGAGTTGATAGTCAGCGCGACGTGACCAGAAGGGGTAAATTTCACCGCATTGTGCAATAAGTTAAGCAAGATCTGCCGGAGACGAATATCGTCAGTAGCGATGGAGCGTGGAGCGTCTGGCGAAAAGAAGTATATTAACTCAAGCCCTTTGTACCGCGCATCATTTAAGATTAGGTCGTTAACTTCTTGACCCAGTTTGTATACATCGACAGGCTCAACACTGAGACGAGTCTTCCTTGCCTCGATATTTCCTATATGTAGAGTATCATTCAGCGCTGTTAGCATATCTTGGCTGGTGGTAATCAAAATATCTAACGTTTTATTTTGCCTAGCATCTAACGTGTTGGGGTCGATTGGCTCAAGGGTATCGATCATAGCCTCTAGCGGTATGCGTAGCTTGTGACCGATGGCAAATTTAAGCGTATTAAACTCATCAAGCTTGCGCTGTAGTTGTGTGTTTTGCTGCTGCAATTGTTCGTTTTGGCTAATGAGTTCATGGATATTATTTATAATGACAGTAAAACCATGAACCTGTCCATGTTCACCAAACCACGGTGTGATATGTAACTGGTAGGCTTGCTTATTTTCTATACTGTAAGCTGTCAGAATGCGTGTAACTCGTAAGTTGGCTAAAGTCTGTAATAGTTGCTGGGTCGATTCATCCTTACCTACAAAAAAATCAGTAAGCTCATGCCTGCCACTATTTTGGGCAGATGGCGAAAATATTTGCTCAAAGCGTTGATTGTAAAAGCTAATCTGACCATGACGTACACTCATCAGCATGGGCAGCGGTGCTTGATCAACCAAGCGCTCCAAACGATGTTTTAGTGTTTTGACGCGTCGATAGTCATTATGAAGCTGATAGCTGACACGGCTCAGCGCATTACCTAAAAGCAAAAATTCAGTGGTAGATTTTTTTTGTGAGAAGGGCGGCGGTGTGTAGGCTTCTTTTGCCCGGCTGCTCAAGTTGTCGGTATAAACCAGTAGTTGTTCCCAGTTGGTTCGACGATTGAGCATGTAAAGCATAGCCATAAAAAATAGTATGATTGCGACCATCAAAGGCAACCAATAACGATAAGACGTCCAGTCAATCGTAAAAGGCTCATGCCGCAAAATAACATAGACCTGATGGCCACTTTTGAGGTTTATAGTTCCTGTGAGCTCGCTACTGCCAACCCTATACGCACTCTGCTGACTATTATCAGAGGCAGTTGTACTGATAGCAGGGAATGTTACGTTAGCAAACGCTGATTCGTTAGGACGAGTCCTACGATAGATATAGGTTTGCCCAGATGGCATCATTAAAATAAGCTGATAACTGACATGGTGAAGGGTAGGTTGATCTAAAATAGTTTCTATATCTTCATCAATAGGGTCAGCATGCTCAATGATACTGTGCTGTAATGAGTAAAAAGTATCTATGCTATGTTGTTCGCTATGTTGTCTTATCCCATCGAACATTGTGACGTAATACAGCAGTAGCATTACTAACAGAGTCAATGCATAAAAAATCAATAAGCGCTGTAAGGACTGAAACTGTTGCATAAGAGCATGGCCCTATATCGACACAAAGAAATATAGTGAAATCATAGTAATTTTTTAATAATTAATCTTCTCAAAAACTTGGCACTGACTTGATACTGAATCCCTGTACCTATTATTTATAACAGAATAATGGGGCGCTGTTTGTAGCACGTCACGATTGATACGGTTTTATGTTACGCATAAAGACGATAAATAGAATGTTTATCAATAAAATACTTATCGTTTTTATATTATAAAGGTAAACAGTATCAAAGGTTCTACAGGTTTTGTCACTAGCACGGTCATGGCACTACGTCGCAAACTCACCTATAATGAGCGAATTAACTTTATATAATGCATGATTATGACTAACACTGCTTCCACTTCTGCTCCATCTGATTCGTCTTTTAACCATGATAACCCATCTGTCCAGCGATTAAGGGTGGTATTTGCAGGGACGCCTGAGTTTGCTGCGGTGAGTCTAGAGGCGTTGATACGTCAGCAAGAAGCACTCAATATAGATATTGTTGCGGTATACACTCAGCCTGATCGCAAAGCGGGACGTGGTCAGAAACTATCAGCATCTGCTGTGAAAGAAGTGGCATTAGCCAATAATATCACGGTAGAGCAGCCAGTTACTTTTAAGAAATCGAGCACAGAAGGAGTGGATGCTCGTCAAATACTGCGTACGTATCAGCCAGATCTTATGATTGTTGCTGCTTATGGTTTGATTTTACCTATTGGAGTATTAGACACGCCTACTCATGGCTGTTTGAACATTCATGCCTCATTATTACCACGCTGGCGCGGTGCTGCTCCTATCCATCGTGCACTTTTGGCAGGCGATGACGAGACAGGTATTACCATTATGCAGATGGACAAAGGACTAGATACGGGTGATATGATTTACAAGATTAGCGCCAATATCGCGCCGGATGATACTGCTGCCAGCCTACATGATAAGATGGCCACTCTTGGTGCGACCGCGATCACTACGGTGCTTGGTGATTTGTCACAGTATCAAGCGAACGCCGTTCCCCAAGATGATAGTCAAGCAAACTATGCGGAAAAGCTGGTCAAAGCCGAAGGTGAAATTGACTGGACACAGCCAGCTGCTACCATTGAGCGTCAAATTCGTGGATTGACCCCGTGGCCAGGCGCATACACTTTCTTAGAAGGCCAGCGCGTCAAAATACTGACGGCACTGCCCATTAACACCACACAAACATCAGATAAGCCTGCAGGTACGGTCGTAAGTGTCGGGCGCAAAGCAGTTTTGGTCGCTTGCGGCAAAGAGGTAGAGACGTCAAACAATAATACCGCTCATAACATACAGCTGAGTAATACACTGGCCATAACTAAGTTACAGTTCGCTGGTGGTAAGCCGATGACGGCGGAACAACTTTGTCATGGCAACCAGTTAAACGATGGTGATAAATTCACAGTAGAATCAAAATAGTTTCACTACACTCCCTTTTACTTGCACAAGACGCGATCGATACGACGTCAAGGAAATACAACTCAATGAGACAAACCAGCACTGGCTCTAGAAACAATGCACCTAGAAACAACAAGCTAAAACCGTCAAGTAATCTGATTATGAACGGTAGCGTACGCGTACGTGTGATTCGTACTTTACTGGCTATTCAAAACGGTCAGTCGCTCTCAAGCGTGCTTGATCCGTTATTAAACAGCTTGCACGATGGTGACAAAGGCTTTGCTCATGCGCTATTGCTGACAACACTACGCCAATGGCATGCTCTGGCACGATTGCTTGATACGCTAGCTGACAACCCTATAGATGAGGTCGAAGTTCGTACCACAATTCAGGTGGGTTTAGCACAATTGTTGTATTTAGAAGTGGCAGATCATGCTGCGATCCACGAGACAGTAGAGTCGGCAAAGGAGATTGAATTTGCGCATGCGACAGGTTTGATCAATGCTATCTTGCGTAAAGTTGCTAAGAATCCGAGTAAATTCCGTAAGAAGTGCGATAAAAAACACAGCTTGCCCAACTGGCTTGCCTATCAGCTTAAGCAAGATTGGAGTGAGCAGTACGATGAGCTGACCCAAGGCTTACGCCAAGCGGCGCCAATGTTTTTGCGAGTCAACTCGGCAGTTACTTCAGTAGAGGATTATCAACAGTCGCTGTGTGGTGCAGAAATTGATGCCGATATCGTTGAGCTTACCAGTGGTTTACAATTGACTGGTTCATCAGAGGCAGCGACAACGACGACGTTGTCGACCAAAGGCTTAAGACTGCATCAGACTACCGCTGTCAATGCTTTGCCTCATTTTGCTGAAGGCATTGCTAGCGTGCAAGACATGCATGCTCAGCTTGCGGCACCTATTGTCAACAAAGTGTTAATGGCGAAGCTCAGCGCTGAAAAGTCTGATACGGAAAATACCAATAACGAGATACATATTCTAGATGCCTGCGCCGCGCCCGGTGGTAAGCTTGCACATTGGTTAGAGCTGCTGAGCTCAAACGATTCTTCATTATTGTTTCACGTGAAACAAGACGATGAGGAAGCGAAACCGTTAGCTTCTAAAGTAAAGCTAACCGCTATCGATAATGAAGCTCCGCGCATCGAACGCATTTATGATAATTTGCAGCGTCTTAATCTAAAACAGCAGGATTTAGAGCAAGCTGAGAAAAATATCGCCCTTAACGTTGTCTGCGCTGATGCCACCAGATGGCAGCATGGCAAAAATAAAAAGGCCGCGACCAATGAGCCAGTATTTGATGCGATATTATTGGACTCTCCTTGTACCGCGACGGGCGTGATTCGCCGCCATCCTGATATCAGTATTTTGCGTACCGAAGAAGACATCGAACAAACTGTCCTGCTGCAAGCTGATATTTTGCATAATCTATGGCCACAGCTCAAAGCGGGCGGTTATCTGTTGTATGTTACGTGCTCTATTCTAAAGCAAGAAAATGTGCTGCAAATGCAAGACTTCATCAGCTATCACAACGATGCGGTAGCGATTGAGTTTACCGAGGATTGCAATTGGGGTATTGCCCAAGAGATTGGTCGCCAGTGCTTGCCAATTGATAGCGAGAGTGGCGATGGTTTTTATTATGCGTTATTGCAAAAGACTGCTGAATAAACCGTTTTTAACTATTGAATAATATTATTGTAGACAGGACTATCTAATGAAATATATCAGTACTCGTGGTCAGACAGCACCGATGGACTTTAGTGATGTGCTATTAATGGGACTTGCGCCAGACGGTGGTTTGATGCTGCCTGAGCATTACCCAACCGTTGATAACGCTGTACTCGATGAGTGGCGCACACTCAGCTATCCAGAGCTTGCGATGGCGATTATGCAGCGCTTTGCCACTGATATTCCTGCGGTTGATTTGCAGGACATTATCGAGCGTACTTATACGACCGATGTGTTTGGCTCCGATGATATTGTCCCTGTCCGCAAGCTCAAAGACAACATATATATTTTAGGATTGTCAAACGGCCCAACGCTGGCATTTAAAGACGTTGCTATGCAGTTCTTGGGCAATGCCTTCGAGTATGTCCTCAAAAGAAAAGAGGCACGTATCACGATTATTGGCGCAACCAGCGGCGATACGGGCAGTGCGGCAGAGTACGCATTGCGCGGTAAAGAAAACGTCGAAGTCTTTATGCTATCACCGCATGGTAAAATGAGTGAGTTTCAGCGGGCGCAAATGTATAGCCTGACCGATGATAATATTCATAATATCGCGATCGATGGTATGTTTGATGACTGTCAGGATATCGTGAAAGCGCTACAGCAAGATGCTGACTTCAAAGCTCAGTATGACTTGGGCACGGTCAACTCTATCAACTGGGGACGCATCCTCGCGCAGATCGTTTATTACTTTAAAGCGTATTTTGCGGTGACGACGAGTAACGACGAAAAAGTCAGTTTTAGCGTGCCATCAGGCAACTTTGGCAACATCTGCGCCGGTCACATCGCACGTGAAATGGGTCTGCCTGTGGAGCGTTTGATAGTAGCCACCAATGAAAACGACGTGCTCAACGACTTCTTTAACCAAGGCGCGTATCAGCCGCGCACCACGGACAAAACTTACGTCACCTCAAGTCCGTCGATGGATATCTCTAAAGCTTCCAACTTTGAGCGTTTTGTTTATCTATTATTAGAAAAAGATAGTGCGCGTGTTCATGAGCTGTTTGAAGGCGTAAAATCAGGGCAAGGTTTTGATTTATCTGATTTGATGGAAGCGGTCAATACGCGTTATGGCTTTGCTGCGGGCAAATCAACCCATAGCGATCGTTTAAATACGATCAAAGCGTTGTATGAGCAGCATGGTGAGCTTGTCGATCCGCATACGGCTGACGGTATCAAGGTCGCTAAAGAGCTACAACGTGAGGGTGAAATCATTATCTGTGCAGAGACCGCATTGCCTGTTAAGTTTGCTGACACTATCATCGAAGCAGTGGGTCAAATCGACATCGAGCGCCCAGCTCACACGGAAGGTTTAGAGAGCCTACCGCAGCATGTTGTGGTTCTAGAAAATAGTGCTGATCTGGTCGCTGAGCAAATTCGTCAGCATGTGGCCCCAAACCCAGCTTAGACAACAAGATAGTTTAAGCCTATCTTCAATGAACCAGTAGGGCGATCCAAAGGTTACACCATTGTAATAAAGTGTTTATGATTGTGTTATGGTATAGATAATTGTAGTATTAGAAACAGCGTCGGCAAGTCATCATTATGCTAGACGCTTTTTTAGGAATCGTTCCAGCCAATTATACTGAACAGCCGCCCTATAGTTGTCATGACTGAATTGCTTGTAGATTGCTGATATTAAATGATTTTTGCTATTTTTTAATAAAGTAAAATATCTTTAGATCAATGGTGCTAGTGCAGTTTGTTATGATCAAAACAGTGGTACATATTGTGGATATAACCATGAAGATGAGCTTAAAAAAGACAGCAAAAGCACTGGCAAAAGGATTAATAGTTACGACATTTAGCAGTGCTATGTTGATGACTACAGCACACGCAAACAATCCACCACCTACTATCAAAGCTGATGCTCCCAACCGCTATACTGTCAAAAAAGGCGATACGTTGTGGGATATCTCAGGTCGCTACCTCGACAGTCCCTGGCGCTGGAAAGAGATCTGGGCCACCAACAAACAAATCAAAAACCCAAACCTTATTTATCCCAATGACATTCTGATCCTTTGTGTTATTCAAGGCAAAACCTTGATCGGAGTCGATACGGGTGAAGGCTGTGCAGGTATCGAAAAACAAATGATGGGTAATGTGGTTGCGAGTACAGTCACTGTTACTTCAACCGCCAATAGTGTCCCGCCTATTCCATGGTCTGCCATCCAACACTGGTTGGATAAAACCCTTATTGTAAATCTAGAAGATTTCAATACTACTCCTTATATTTTGGCGTCAAAAAACCGCAACCTCATTACTGCAAGCGGTGACAAGGTCTATGCCAAAGGTGTGCCACTTATCGTCGGTCAGCGTTATGGCGTATACCGCGAGGGTGATCTGTATGTCGATCCCAAAACTCAAGAGGTTATCGGATTAGAGGTTACACAGGTAGCGACTGGTCTTGTCACATCGACAGAAACCAATGGCATTACCAGCTTACAGCTGACCGAAAGTTATGATAAAGAAGTGCGCGAAGGCGATCGCGTGTTTGTTGAGCTTGATAATGCTATTCCCCCAGTCTTTTACCCAACACCTGCCAGCGTTAGCCGTGGCGGTATGATTGTACGGGTGATGGATTCCATTAGTGCTGCTGCTAAAGGTAGCGTAGTCGCTATCAACTTGGGTAGCCTACATGGTGCCAAGCCAGGTGATGTGTTGACTGTCTATCAAAAAGGTCCTTTAGTACGTGACACCAAAGACAACGATATGCCTGTACGTTTGCCAAATGAGCCAAGTGGAATGGTAATGGTGTTTAACACCTTTGACCACATCAGCTATGCTTATGTACTTGATTCTGAGCTACCACTCAACGTTGGTGACCAGTTATTACCACCACCTTATCTATAAATACGAGTGATAAAACAGCCATACTAAATTTGCTTATAAGAGACAGATAAAATGACGGCAGTCACCGCTTCTTTATCCGACGATCAGCGTGCTATATTGTCGCTATGGTACGAGGTGAATGCGTCATTGTCTGCCTACCACAAGCTAGTCACCTCTTATGGTAACGCGCAGCTCGCTTGGCAAGCCACAGTAGAGGCGTGGAAGCAGCTGGGTCTGCATCATACTCATCTCAAACGCCACGAGCAGCCAGATCAAACGCGCGCTAGTATCGATAAAATCCAGCAAGCACTCGTTGATCGTCGTTATAACTTACTGTTTGCTGATCAACCTGATTATCCTACCCAGCTCCTACAGATTTACGATCCACCGCCACTATTGTTTTTTCGGGGGAATAGTGCGCGCCTGCATCAGGCTCAAATTGCTATTGTGGGTAGCCGCAAACCCACTGCACACGCACAAAAAATCACCTTCGATATGGCGCAATATCTTGCGCAGTCAGGATATATTATCACTAGTGGTCTGGCGATAGGGGTGGATAAACGAGCGCATTTAGGAGCCTTGGCGCAGACAAATCAGGACTATCAAGGCCGTACTATTGGCGTGATGGGTACAGGGATTGATGTGAACTATCCCAATCATCGTGACCAGTTATTTGCTCAAATTGTCGATCAAGGTGGCTGTATTATCAGTGAGCTGCTACCGCATACTCAGCCGCACAAGCATACTTTCCCGCGTCGTAATCGTCTGGTAGCTGGGCTCAGTCTAGCCACTATCGTGACCGAAGCCACAATCAAAAGTGGCTCGCTGATTACCGCCCGTCTAACGTCCGAGCAGGGCAAACAAGTCTTTGCGATTCCAAGTCATATTGATAATAGCAATGCCGAAGGCTGCCATCACTTGATACGTGAAGGCGCAACGTTGATCTATCATCCTGAGCAAGTACTAGAAGATGTGAATGCTCAGCTCGACTACGAC
The DNA here is from genome assembly GCF_033790785.1 of Psychrobacter sp. PP-21. Taxonomy (NCBI): domain Bacteria; kingdom Pseudomonadati; phylum Pseudomonadota; class Gammaproteobacteria; order Moraxellales; family Moraxellaceae; genus Psychrobacter; species Psychrobacter sp. PP-21. The sequence goes on from NZ_JAMYEB010000003.1 coordinate 197,749, forward strand.
AGTCGCTCGTATAATGCACCAAGCGCTACTACTGACCTAAGTCGCGATCAACCAGAAACCAGTCATTCTCCAAAAATGCTCTCTGAGGGCTCAGATGTCGAAAAATCGCCTAGTAGATCGCTTAGCACAGCGAATAACCAGAAAAAGCCTTCTAATGTCAGACCTACTCGTAGCGCGCTTGTTATACCTGAGCATTTGACAGCAATCTATGAGCAGCTCGATTGGCATGGGCAGGATTTAGATGCGCTTATTGTCGCAACCAAGCTTGAGCCATCACAGCTCATCGGACAGTTGATGGAGCTTGAGCTAATGGGTATTATTAGCGTTCAGGGCGGACGGTACCTACGTGTTTAAAGTGTTACACATGTTTGCTTCTACATATAAAGAAGGCTCATCTATAATGGTAGCGCTCTGAGTTGCTCTTTTTGTTATGCTATTATGAGCATCTACCTCCATCCCAGTATGAAACATTTCAGCTATGAGCCACTCTACATCCTTTGTTACTGATTCTACCGTTCAAGCTGCACAGTGGCTAAAAGAAGGACAGCTGCTCGCGTATCCAACAGAGAGCGTCTGGGGCATTGGCTGTGATCCTTATAACCAAGCGGCTGTACAGCGCATTTTGGACATTAAGCAGCGTCCACAAGCCAAAGGTATGATTGTTATCACTGACAGTGCAGCTCGCTTGACACCGTTATTGGTTGCGTTAAACGGTGAGCAGCGAAAACAAGTCATTGACAGCTGGCAGACAGACGATAGTAGAGATGAACAGAACAGTCGCCAAGCTCATACTTGGTTATTACCGATTCCTCAGCCGCTTGCGAGCACTGTGCCCACTTGGATTACCGGTCAGCATCAGACTATTGCTGTTCGAGTTATCTCGCATCCTACAGTTCGTCAGCTTTGCCAACAGATGGTCAGTGAAGAGAACCCATTTGGTCTATTGGTTTCTACAAGCTGCAACCCGTCAGGTCAATCACCTGCCAGTACTTTCGATGCTGCTTATGCGTATTTTGATGAGCAAATTGGTTATTTGCAGGGCGATACATTAGGTTATACATTACCTAGCCAAATTCGTGACGCAACGACAGGCTTGGTTATTCGTTAGTGGACAAGAAAGATGTAGACGTTTTTTTGCTACCTGCTTGCCTTACTCAACATGTTTTCTATTGTATGAGCTACATTTTTACAGTAGTGCTGGCACAAATACTGTTTATCACATACTGACGGTAGCCCTGGATAGGATTTAGGCAGTCATATGAAAAATAAATTAAATCAGCCAAGTCATAGTTTGAACGAAAGTTTGGCTGAATATCCAAAGATGAGGGTTACTAAGTTATTTTTATTCGTAGGTGCGCTGTATGAGCTCATTATCTTTCCATGGATAGCGACACTTCTTAGCCCAGATGACAGCATAAGTCTATTGTTCATACTGTTTTTTCCAGTTTATCTTATTGCAGGTGGTTTGTTTGCGATGCCAACTACATTAATGATGGGAAAGTGGCATTCGTATAAAGAAATATACATACAAGATGGGTGGTGGATAAGAACTTTTTTTATGGGAGTTCTTATTAATGCTTTATTTTTTGTTTGGTTTATATTTTCTAAATTCGGTTTGGTGATATGGTTCTCTATCAGTTTAACTGGAGGAGTAAGTGCCGTATTAGCAGGTATGTCAGCTTTGCCAGTATTAAAAGAAAATATTGAAGACGTAGGCTGAGCCATTAAATAAAGAGCTTGTTGACCTATGCTGTCAAATCTGTAGACATTGACTTGGGAGATTTTAGTTACGCAGCTTGACGATAAAAATCAAACCACACCTGTCTTGGCGTTTTATAACCCAAACCCTTTTGGATTCTAGTCTGGTTATACTCAAGCTCAATATATTTAATGATGTCATTGATAGCTTCGAATCTCATTTTATAATCCTGATGATACACTAACTCATTTTTCAATATGCCCCAGAAACTCTCTATCGGAGCATTATCAAAGCAATTACCACGTCTGGACATTGAACCCTTAAATTTATGCTTCTTAATGATCTTATGATAGTCATAACTACAGTACTGACTGCCTCTATCAGAATGCACAATCAGCCGTTGGTTGGGTCGTTTGTTCTTGATGGCCATATTGAGTGCACGGCAAACTAAATCTGCTGTCATACGCTTGTGGATAGCATAGCCGACCAGCTCTTTAGTGTAGAGGTCTTTAACACCTGCTAAGTATAGCCAACCCTCATCTGTCCATATGTAAGTGATGTCACTAACCCAAGCTTCGTTAGGACGACTGGTATCAAATTTTTGATCGAGCAGGTTTGGATAAATAAACTTGTTATGGTTTGAGTTGGTGGTAACTTTAAAACGCTTGTGACGACGGCAAACAATGCCGTATTCTTCTTTAATGCGTCTTACCATGTATTGACTGATATGATGGCCTTGCTCTGCAAGATGAGCATGCAATCGCTCACAGCCATAGCGCTGCTTAGTTTCATCATGAGCCACGCGAACCAGCAGCTCACACTGGTTGCGGTGGATCTGCTGATTACTAACACCACGATTTATCCAGTTATAATAGCTTGATGGCTTGACATCTAATACGTGACACATACAAGTGATGCTAAATATTTTCTGGTTATCCTTGATAAAGACGTACCTCATCAACTGTGCTTCGCGAAGTACGCCGTGGCCTTTTTTAGAATATCTCGCTCTTCCTGAGCAACTTTTAGATCACGTTTAAGACGTTTATTCTCTTCTAGTATAGCCATGAGCTCAGGATCATATTCTTTAGTACCAATAAGCTGGCCTTTATCAGCTTTGTTTTGCCAGTTAGATAATGTCTGCATGGCGATGCCAAGCTGCTTTGCAGTCGCTGAAACATTGCCCTTATTATCTGCTATCTTTTTAACGGCTTCAGCTTTGAATGCTGCACTATAGGTTCTGATTTTCTTAGTCATGATAAACTCCTCATTGAGTCGTTAGTTTACCAAGTTTGGTTCTACAGTTTTTTCAGCATAGCTCAAATCAAACTATTTCTGAAATATTATGATGCGTTTGGATGGTCAAGAAAGTTCGAAACGGGTTATAACAGCTATATTATTTCTATTCACAAATTGACCAACTTATGAGTTAAAACTAATGTTAGATAGCAACAGCCACTATCCAAAAAAAATGGTGATATTTTTATTTTTAACTTTAGGTACGCTATATCAGTTGATCTTATTCCCTATTTTAGTATCACTGATAATGTGGAATAAGGATGTAGGTCTGGCATACGCTGTAGCCATACCTTTTTACCTTATTGCAGGTGTATTTCTTATTGGAATGCCTACATTATTGTGCGGTATATGGCTTGCTTCCAAACAAACATAGTAAGTCCAAAAGATGGTGGGTAAGAGTTTTTTTTGTTGGTTTTTCTATTAATGCCACATTTTTTATTGGTCAAGATGCTCGTACATGGTTGGCTATTAGCTTAGTAGGAGGTATAAGTGCTTTGATTGTGGGTATGTCCGCATTACCTAAACCTAAACAAAGTCTGCAATATTAGCCAAAAAATTAAAATACTTTTTTAATAAAAAACTTCTATTTTTGACAGTAATTATCAAAGTGCAATGTTTGACCTCGTAAACCTTTCATTCCTCACCTTCCTTTACCAAAAGCATGTAAAAGTCGTTTTGATAAAAACCACAAAAAAGCAGACGATGGTTATAACAGTCTAGTTTTTATTGCACGATAAGTACTTCAGCAATAAGTAACTCAAAGATAAGTCATAGTGGTGATATTTGAGGCATATAGGGAGTAGGGTATGCATGTTTTGATCAGTGGTGGTTCAGGGTTTTTGGGCAATGCGTTCAGTCGAGAGATTCTGGCACGGTATCGTAAACAAGATAAAGATATGAGTGTGACTTGGTTGACTCGCGATAGTAGTCAGGCGCATCCTGATGAAATCAATATGATGACTTACGATGAGCTTGCAACCTCTGATGTGAGCTTTGATGTCATATTAAATTTGGCGGGCGCAGGTATTGCGGATAAACGCTGGAGCGATGAGCGTAAAGAGCAATTGCTTGCCAGTCGTATCAAACCTACGCAATCAATACTCGATTTCATCGCCCGTACTAGCACGAAACCCAAGCTATTAGTAAGTGGCTCAGCCATTGGCTGGTATGGTACACAAGGCGACAAACCACTAACGGAAAACAGCGACTACAAAGAAGATTTTGCGCATGCAATGTGTCAGGAATGGGAGGATATGGCACTCAGAGCAACTGAGTATGATGTCCCTGTAGCAATCGTGCGAACAGGTGTGGTTATTCATCCCAACGGCGGTATGGTGGCCAAGTTACTGCTACCATTTAAGTTTGGTGTTGGTGGGCAACTGGGTGATGGACAACAAATTATGAGCTGGATTAGCCGAAATGATTGGGTAAGTGCGGTGATTTTTATTATCGAACAGCATCTTGCTAATGCAAAAGCTGCCAAATATATCAGTGAGCCAGTTACTGATGCTATGAGTCTTAACGAACAGGCTTTAGGTAGTAATGTTTCAAATGACCGAGTTTTAAGCGACCGCACCTCAAATAACAATAGCTTAAAGACGCAAAATAATACAGCAGCAGTCGTCTATAATCTTACAGCACCTGAGCCTGTGACCAATCACACTTTTACTAAGGCACTTGGCTCGTGGCTACATCGTCCGACAGTGTTTACTTTACCAGAATTCTTGCTCAAGCTCATGTTTGGTGAAATGTCGACATTACTCATCGATGGACAAAAAGTACTGCCAAAAGCATTGTTGGAAGCAGGTTATTCATTTGAACACACTACACTCAAACAAGCATTAGAAAAGCAAAACCAATAAGTTTCGATTGTTTCATGTGAAACATAGTAATCTATTCTATATAGCTTTATTTGCTCTGAGCATCATATATTGTAGTTAATCATGCTCAAGGATCTATCATGCGCTATGCGTTCTTTATTACTATCTTTGTGCTATTGCAGCTGTTCAGTGCAGGTGCGGCGTTGAGTATACAGTGGTGGCTACAACCTTGGATCACCCAAACACTGCAAACTATCGTATGGTCTGCCGTGTTTATTATCACCAATAGCTTATTAGTACTTAGTGTAAAACGAGTCTTTGCGAACAGTTATCGCTGGGTCAGTGGCTGGATGCTGATCATGCATTTCATACTATTAACCGCTTTGGTAGTAAGCTTTTTGTATGGTGGTTATTGGCTAGTAGTATCGCTAATAGGTGAGACAGGGTACGGATCAAATACGCTTTCTCTTAGGCTGCGAGTACTGGCAGTAGTCGTGTTCTTAGGACTGTTTATTTTTTCGCTATACAGTGCTTATGTCCCTATCGTACGTCATCTGTCTATCAGTATTGATAAACCTTTAGCCAAACCACTACGCATCGCAGTTGCAAGTGACTTACATTTAGGACGGTTATTCGGGGTTACAGCAATAGATAGACTCACCCGTCTGATGAACAGTATACGTGCAGATATGCTGCTAATGCCAGGGGATATCATGGATGATAATACAGACGCATTTAATGATTATAGCATGGATAATAATCTAGCCGAACTGTGTGCCAATTTGTCATATGGCGTCTATGCGACGTTGGGTAACCATGATTTGTACGGTCATGAGCGACCAATTAGCCAAGCGTTACGTGATGCAGGTGTGCATCTATTAAATGATGATGTGTTTTGTATAGAACATCAAGGGCAAAAGGTATGGTTGGTCGGACGTTTTGATAATCATAAACGTCAGCGTGTCGCCACGATAGATCTGTTAGCGAAAGTAGATACTTCACAGCCAGTGATTCTACTAGATCATAGACCGAGTGATATCGACGAGCATAGCCAGTTACCAATCGATCTGCAAGTATCAGGTCATACCCACAATGGTCAGGTATTCCCCGCCAACTTTATTGTCAGTGCTATCAATAGACTAGGTTATGGCTATGAAGCAATCGGCCAAGGACATTTTGTAGTCTCCTCTGGCTATGGATTTTGGGGCATTCCCTTTAGATTGGGTTCACGCTCTGAGGTCTGGTTGATCAACGTGTCTGGTAATGCTGATTGATAGATGTTTCTAATTGATCAGTACCTTTGATTGACCTGTACCTTCAACATACTGATGTATTCGTACAATAGCATTTATAAAAAGTGTCTTTGAGTAGTACCTCTAAGTAATAGCGCTCTTAAATAACGGCATCTTTAAATAGCAGCACCTTTAAGCCAAATACCTTCAAAAAACCACTATGCTGCCAGCTGTGATCGAGTACTAATGACATCGCGTACAAAACTACAAAACCCATTGATAATATCTTTTGTCTCTTGCCCGAGACCTTGATGCACGCTCATAAAATGAATAAAACCATGCGGTGCACCTAGGACAGTATGAGTCTCAACGGGCACATTGTAGCCTTTCAACTGCTTTGCATAAGCAAACGCTTCATCACGCAGCACATCAAGCTCAGAGGCTACGATATAAGTCGGACACACTTTGCTGTTATCACCGAGCATGGGTGAGTTTAGTATGTGTAGGCGTGGTAGGGGACTGTCTTTTAGGCAGGCTGCATCAAACACTGCTACGTCAGCATGATCTAACAATAATCCCTCGCCGTATAACTCCCAGCTTGGATAGTCTGTTTCGATATCGGTAACAGGATACAGCGGCATTTGTGCTAATGGCTTTGGTAGGCTCTCTAGTAGCTTGTACATCTTCTGACCTTGAGCGCCCAAGTCTGACCAAGCGCTCTCGGTTGGTGCAGTCAGCTGCTGCGCGATCAAAGTAGATAAACCACCGCCTGCACTATCACCTGCAAGTACGATACGTGATGGTAACGCGCCTAGTGTATGACAGTGTTCAGCCAACCAAGCATACGCTGTGATACAGTCTTTGAGCGCGGCTGGTGCAGGACACTCAGGGGCCAATCGATAATCGACACTAACGACGGGCCAGCCAGTTTGCTCGCAGACTGCGTGGCAGAACTCATGATGCGTATCGACATCGCCAATACAGAATCCACCGCCGTGGAAAAACAGCATCACTGTCTCGTCAGGATTGTGGACAGACCCTTTCTTAGAACGTTTTTTATTGGCCTTCGTTTGGTAGCAGCGAACGGTCATATTACCGTCATCAGCATTGGCTATCGTCTTGTCTTCCCAATTGACAAGCTTTTCGCCCTTTTTGGTAAAGGGTTTGATATTGTTCAGGATGTTGTCGCTAGCTTGCTGCCAGACTCTTGGTGCCTGCATTGCCACCGCATCGGTAGTGAACCTTTCGCGAAGCTCATGCATGGGCGTCAGCTCTAAAGGCGTCTTGAGATGACTGTTTACAGCGAGGATCAAGCGTAAATGTGCATTGGCATGAAGATATTGTTTTGAGTTCGGACCTTTTAGATAGGCAATTAAGCCCTCTAATATCGGCGTTGGCAAATAACCAAAGCCTTTCATCGCATAATGCAAAGTATGTGGTTGGTACTGTGAAACTGGGTTGTAGCTGAGTACTTTTTCTCTGACGCTCAGACGCTTCTCATGTGTGCTACTTTCTCTTTTTCCATTGGCTGTTTCATCATTCGATGCTAGATGCATCGCCATCAAGGTTTTGTTAAGTAAGGTGTTGATTGATGATACTGTGGGATTAGACATAACATCTCTCATAACGGTTTGGGTGTTTACGGTTACATCGATGTATATTTTGATGTAAGTCATAATATTTGTAGCAATAATAAGGCAGTAGTGCGTAAAGGAGGGTGTTGTTTAGTAATGGCGTGAATAGCAATAGTAAAGTGTTTTGACTAATTGACGTTTTTTTGTACGTTTTGTGAGTAAATATGGAGATTCGTTGACACAACGGAAAAATACTGTGCAACGCTGCTAAAGAGTATTTTGACTATATTTGTCGTAAATACGAAAAAATCCTGCATTTTAGGCTTGAAATTTATACGTATCACCTTTATCAATCAGCTATTAGAGCGCATTAATAAAAACAATGAGTAAGAATCGTTAGGCATCTGATAAAGGCGCAATACAGCCAACAATTGGCTGAGTCGTTGCGTCTTGTCGTAACTATTATTGTCGTAATCATTATTATTGAAATTCCAAGGAGCTATCATGAGCGAGCAAACCCCAAATAAAGAAACGCTTGACCAGACTGTGGTACACGATAATGTTGAGCATCAAAACAGTATCTTAGAAGAAACCATGAAAGAGTTTGATCCGCAGAACAACTCAGGTGAAGAGGCGACTATCGAAAACGAAATCAACCTCGATACATTCAAAGCACGTATTGCTGAGCTAGAAGGCGAAGTAAAACAAGCCAAAGAAGGTACTGCGCGCGCTAATGCTGAAGCTTACAATGCGCAAAAGCGTGCTGAGCAAGAAGCAGATAAGAGCAAAAAATTCGCCCTGCAAAAATTCGCTAAAGAGTTACTCGACATCGTTGATAACTTAGAGCGCGCTATGGAAAATGCAAATGCAAACGATCCAGTAGCCGAAGGGGTTCAATTGACCCATAAAGCGCTGGTCGCTGTATTGACCAAAAATGGCGTAGAGACCGTCGACCCACAAGGCGAAAGGTTCAACGCTGACTTCCATGAAGCTGTTGGTATTGACCCAGAAGCAGAAGCGGATACAGTTGGTACGGTCTTACAAAAAGGCTATAGCCTAAACGGTCGTCTATTGCGTCCGGCAATGGTACGTGTTGGTCAGTAGTATTTTTAGAGGCTAAACCCTACTAATATGAAGGTTTTTCACAAAAAACCACAGGAAAGACAGTTTTTACGTATTTATTGCCTTGAAAAATACGACAGGCAAACCGATATATAGCAACAAGTGACCGACTACGGTCTGGATAAATAAGTATTTATAGTTAAAAACAAATTAGGAGCAATTGATTATGGGTAAAGTAATTGGTATTGATTTAGGTACAACTAACTCGTGTGTAGCAGTGATGGAAGGTGACAAAGTTAAAGTCATCGAGAATGCTGAAGGTACGCGTACCACACCATCAATCGTCGCTTATAAAGACGACGAAACGCTTGTTGGTCAGTCAGCTAAGCGTCAAGCAGTAACCAACCCAAGCAACACGTTATTTGCGATCAAACGTTTGATTGGTCGTCGTTTTGATGACAAAGTCGTGCAAAAAGATATCGGCATGGTACCTTACAAAATCGCTAAAGCAGACAACGGCGATGCATGGGTAGAAATCAACGGTAAAAAGCTTGCGCCACCACAGGTTTCTGCTGAAATCTTGAAGAAAATGAAAAAAACAGCAGAAGACTATCTTGGTGAGAGCGTAACTGAAGCGGTCGTAACTGTACCTGCTTATTTCAATGATTCACAGCGTCAAGCAACTAAAGATGCGGGTAAAATCGCTGGTCTTGATGTAAAACGTATCATCAATGAGCCAACTGCTGCGGCACTTGCTTATGGTATGGATAAGAAGCAAGGCGATAGCACGGTTGCTGTATATGACTTGGGCGGTGGTACTTTTGATATCTCAATCATCGAAATCGCAGACGTTGATGGCGAGCAACAGTTTGAAGTACTAGCGACCAACGGTGACACTTTCCTTGGTGGTGAAGATTTTGACTCAGCGTTGATTGATTTCTTAGTTGCTGAATTTAAAAAAGAGCAAGATGTGAACCTAAAAGGTGACTCTCTTGCGATGCAGCGTCTAAAAGAAGCCGCTGAAAAAGCGAAGATTGAACTATCAAGCGCGCAAAGCACCGAAGTCAACTTGCCATACATCACCGCTGATAGCAGTGGTCCTAAGCATTTGGTTGTTACTATCAGCCGCTCAAAACTTGAGAGCCTAACTGAAGACCTAGTACAGCGTACAATCGGTCCATGTAAGACTGCACTTGAAGATGCTGGTCTAAAAATTGGCGATATCGATGACGTTATCCTCGTTGGTGGTCAGACTCGTATGCCACTAGTACAGCAAAACGTACAGCAGTTCTTTGGTCAAGAGCCACGTAAAGACGTGAACCCTGATGAAGCAGTTGCAGCTGGTGCAGCGATTCAAGGTGCGGTATTGTCTGGTGACAAAACTGACGTATTGCTACTTGATGTGACGCCATTGACCCTAGGTATCGAAACCATGGGCGGTGTGATGACGCCAGTTATCGAGAAAAACACCATGATTCCTACCAAGAAATCACAGGTATTCTCAACGGCTGAAGACAACCAGCCAGCAGTAACGATTCAGGTATATCAAGGTGAGCGTAAAATCGCTAACCAAAACAAAATGCTTGGTCGTTTTGACTTGACGGATATCCCACCAGCACCACGTGGCCTACCGCAAATCGAAGTGTCTTTTGACATCAACGCTGATGGTATCATGAACATCTCAGCAACCGATAAAGGTACTGGTAAAGCACAAAGCATCCAAATCAAAGCAGATTCTGGTTTGTCGGATGAAGAAGTTGAACAAATGGTTCGTGATGCAGAAGCCAACGCTGCTGAAGATGAGAAATTCGCTAACCTAGCGCAAGTTCGTAACGAAGCAGATGGTCGTATCCATGCGGTACAAAAAGCACTGAAAGAAGCAGAAGATAAAGTTACTGATGAAGAAAAATCAACAGTAGAAACTGCGATCACTGAGCTTGAAGCGGCAGCGAAAGAAGACGATCATGACGAAATTAAAGCAAAGCTTGAAGCATTAGACAATGCTTTCTTGCCAATCAGCCAAAAAATCTACGCTGATAGCGGTGCTGGCGCAGAAGGTATGGATCCAAGCCAGTTCCAACAAGGTGCTGAAGGCGCAGCAGAAAGCAACCAGGCTGATGACGACGTCGTTGATGCTGAGTTTACTGAAGTAGACGAAGACAAAAAATAATATCAACTCCAAAAACGCGATGAGCTGCGTCAAACTCGCCTAGTCTACTCAATGTAGTACTTACGCTCGTTTTCTCGGCTACTCAAGTTTTTGAAAATGGTATAGTCGATACAAATCGACAAGCAGTTAAATTAAAAAACGCATCTTTCGAGATGCGTTTTTTTATGGCTGTTACTTTTTCTATTTATGATATGCCCTAGCTACTGCTTTCATAGCGTGCTGCGCGCCTATGGTATAAAGGCGCTCACTGCCAGTACTTCATAGGTTAAATTCACAACAGGTTGCCCTGTTTCATTTTCTGCGGAAAAATACCGCCAGTAGTCTGACTCAAATTGCTGTAGACGTGACTTTGTCCATCTAAAAGTCTGAGTGTCATGGGCTGACTGTTGTGTTTGATTGGTCGATACGCCAGTGAGTTTCATATGTTTTAAGACAGCATAGGGAGATAGAAATGGTAAATCATAGCGCTGAACCGAAAGCTCAGTATTTTTAAAACCAGCACAGTCTAATGCTGATTGCCATGCATCAATGTCTGGATAACTCAGCCCTTGACCAGTGAGCGTCTTGATTTGCAGAAAATTATTTGGCGTAAAGGTGCTAAAGACCAGCTGTCCTCCAGATTGTAGGCGCTGTGCTGATTGCGCAATAAAGCTGAGCGGATTGTCAAACCATTGCACGGCATTGGCACTGATGATTAGGCTGTGATTTGCTGCTAAATCTATGGTTTCAGCATCGCCGATGGCTATCTCAGCCGTTGGTAGTATCGACTGCAATGTCGCAGCTTGCTCAGTACACAACTCATTAATGAGCCAGTGTTGGCTATGAATATGTTCAGCAAGCAGGCGCGTCATCTGACCGGTACCTGCGCCGACTTCTAACACACTTGGTTGCTTCGTATGAGCGATATTTGCGAGCAAATACTGACAGACTTCTTGTTGAATACTGGCGTGCTGATCATAGTCACTGGCACTAGCAAAGTGACGAGCAATGGTTTGTTTTCGGACACTAAAGGTATTAGGGGCGCTAAGTATTGTCATGTGCTTTATTCTATCCAAGTGAGTCACTAATCAGCTGATAGTGAGCGCAAACGTTTGTACTAAACGACTATGTCATAACTGCGCTATCAGTTGCTCGCAGTCTGCGATGGTCAATTTGGCATTCATAACGAGTCGAATGCGAGCGGTGTTTGCAGGAACAGTAGGCGGCCTGATAGGCAAGGCGTAAAATCCAGCGGCTTGGAGCTGTTTTGCCTTTGCCATGGTACGCGCATTGTCACCCAAAATATAAGGCACAATAGGCGATTCATAGGTAGGAGTTTGTGCTGATGATGGGACACGATATTCAGGACTGATGGCTTGGCTCAGTTGTCTTGAAATTTGTGCTAAGTGTACGCGTTGATCAGTGAGCGCTGGCATTTTTCCTAAAATAAAGCGCGTCCATGCATGATTGATAGGGGGGAGTGCAGTGCTAAATATCAGTGGACGCATGGCGTTTATCAACCACTGCTTTGTGATATCGTCACACATGATGTAAGCACCAATTGATGCAAAGGCTTTACCAAACGTCCCTACTAAGTAATCAATATCTACTAAAGTATGTGTTTCTTCTGCTAGGCCCAAACCTGTTTTGCCAAGTACGCCAACAGCATGTGCTTCATCGACATATAACTCAATACGAGTATCTTTTGCTTTTAGTTGTACTAGTTGAAGCAAGTCAGCACGGTCACCATCCATACTAAAAATACTTTCAGTAACAATGATGATGCGCTCAACGCTCTCATCTGCCTGCTCAATAAACCGAGTCAAATGTTCGTAATCGTTGTGACGGTAGCGACGATAGGTGACCAGTTTGCTTTGACTCAAGCGCATACCATCGATGATACTCGCATGTACTAGCTTGTCAGCTAATATCAGCGTCTTGACTGGCAGAGCGGTCAACGCGGGCAAAATACCAAGGTTAGCATGATAGCCACTATTCAATACCAGTGCTGTTTTTGAATTAAGGATATTTTGTTTAGGAACGTTTTGTTTTTCTACTGCGCTCTCGTACCAATTTTGCAGTTCAGACTCTAATGTTTGTAGCTGGGTGTCATTGCCCGTTAATAGCCGCGATGAAGTAGCGCTCATTTTGGGAGGCAGCGTATCGGATGATTGCTCTAACTGATCGAAGAATTCAGCCTGCAACTCGGTATCACCGCCCAAGCCTAGATAGTCATTACTGGCGATATTGAGTAATGCTTCGCCTTCTTTGATAATGTAGCGACCATGATGTTGCAGCTCGGGCAGTTGGCGGTATTGCTGTTTTGCTTTGAGGTCTGCAAGCGCGACTTGCAAATGATCGGTGATGGCTTTTTTCATCTTTTCTCTTTATTTTTCTATTATTTAAGTCGTATTTGACCAAATATTTGGCAAAAATTCTGCGAAATGAGTAGGAATTATTGCACAAACGGAGCGGTTGTAACAAAAGGTTTCATATCTAAGCCTTTGTAACTAGTGGACTGACAAATGCTTTCAAATCTTAACTCTCATACCATTAAACACTGACAGAGTGTCTGAAATAGTTTGTTACTATGTACCCATCGTTAGCAAACAAGGCGATACGGCCAAATGGTCAATACAACTAAATAACTTGTTTGTCCAAATTTACTTGAAGGAGCTAATAATGAAAACTCTACAAAAAACGTTACTTGCACTAGCAACTGGTTCTTTACTTACTGTTAGCGCACAAGCCGCTGTTAACTATGGTAATGGCTATACAGGTCAGCCGTATGTTGGTGCTAAAGTCGGTCAATTCGATTTAGATATCGATAATGCTGATGATCCAACTGCCTATGGTGTGTATGCTGGTTACAACTTTGATCCTAACTTCGGTGTAGAAGCTGAGTATGTTGGTTCAGATGACGCTGACTACAGAGGCGGCGACATCGATGCCAAAACATATGGCGCTTATGGTACCTATCGTTATGCATTCCCAAATACTGGCTTATATGCGAAAGGTAAGCTAGGTGTAGCGAAAACTGAAGTAGAAGCATCTAATACTAATCTAGGTTTGTCTGATGGTTCAAGAGACGATACCAATCTTGCTGGTGGTGTAGGTCTTGGTTACGCAGTAAACTCTGACTTCAGTGTTGAAGCTGAATACGACATGTTAGGTGATGATGTAGATCTTATGACTGTTGGTGCACAGCTAAAATTCTAAACATTTAGCCTAGACTAAGCATTTAGCTTAAGTACTGCAATAAAAAACGACCACTTTAAGTGGTCGTTTTTTTTCGTCTAAAATTATATAAAACATATGTTTACTTTATTAGATAATTTGGTATGATGTTGCACTACTAAAAACAAGTGAAATATAGTTGAGTAGTATTCAAGGTTAAACAAATCATTTGTTTATTAAATCCAAGGTTGAGAATAGTCTATGAAAAATCTACAAAAAGCGTTACTCGCAGCAATCGTCGGTTCAGTAATGACAATGAGTGCGCAAGCAGCAATCTCTTATGGTGCTGGTCAATCGTATGTTGGTATTAAAGCTGGTAAGTTCATGGTAGATGTTGATGATCTAGATGATCCAACGGCGTACGGTGTATATGCTGGTTATAATTTTGATTCTAACTTTGGTGCCGAGATTGAATACGTAGGTTCTAGTGATACTGATGTTGATACAGGCAATAGTGGTGTTGACGCTGAGTATGACCTTAAAACCTATGGTGCTTATGGTACTTACCGTTATGCATTCCCTAACACTGGTCTATATGCCAAGGGTAAACTAGGCTATGCTAAAGCTGAGATTGATGCTTCTATAAGCGACGACTTTGGCAACTTTGAAAATAACAGTGGTAGTGATAGTGGTGTCGCTGGTGGTATCGGTTTAGGGTATAACTTCAACCCTAACATGAGTGTTGAAGCTGAATATGACTATGTTGCTGAAGACCTTACGCTATTAACTCTTGGTGCACATTACAAATTCTAAGTCTCAAACCTTAGCTAAAAAACGATCACTTAGGTGGTCGTTTTTTTTGCCTAAAATTGGCAACAGATATTTTGGGAGCACAGTATGTAAACGTGTATCAGGAATACGGTTAAAGCATTGTTATCCTTAAAAATATGATACATTAAAAACTGGAATGATAAAGATAGGAATGGTGGCAAGGATGGAGATGTTTTTGATGATTGAACCTTGGCATTGGCTGGTATTGGGCTTCTTACTATTGATCGTTGAGATGTTTGTGCCGACGTTTGCCAGCTTGTGGTTTGGCGTAGCCGCTGTGATCATTGCGGCCTTAGCATGGTTGCTCCCTATTCCTTTATTATTTCAGGTGCTGATCTGGCTTACGCTTTCGGTTTTTTTTATGCTGGCTTGGGTCAAATACATCAAGCCCCTATCCATGAGTCGCAAAAAGGCGGCGCAAAGCAGTAATTTAGTGATTGGTGAGACCGGTATGATCGTGGTCAAACCGCAAAAAGGTATCCCTGGTATGGTTCGCTTTAACGTACCTGTTTGGGGAGCGGATGAGTGGCCATGCCGCACAGCAGGTGCGAGGGTGGAGATGGGCGATCGCGTGGTGGTCTTAAAAGTGGTTGGCGATGAGCTGGTGGTTGCTCCCACACAGCGCCTCCAAGCACCCAAAACGATACGCCCAAATATTACACCGACACTCAATAGCCAAGTACCTGCAAATACTCAAGTGTCTACCAAAAAACCTAACGGAAATAGACTGAGCTTGCACAAACCTGACCCCACAGAGACAGGCACTAGCAAATGACGCGCATGATATACCGAATATTTTTAAATCAAGATAAAAAGGACATAAATCACGTCGCTGGCAAACAAGGCGAGGATCAAGGAGAATCGTATGAGTAGCATCTTAAGTATTTTAAATGGCGGCGGTATCGTGATGTTGGTATTAGCAGCCTTGGTGGTTTTTACTGTCTTTAAGAGTGTCTGTATTGTCCCGCAGGGGTACAAGTGGGTCGTGCAGCGGCTGGGTAAATATCAGCAGACCTTAGAGCCTGGCTTTAGCCTTATTATTCCTTTTGTGGATAGAATCGCCTATAAAGTTACTACCAAAGACATCGTACTAGATATCCCATCGCAAGAGGTTATCACCCGCGATAACGTGGTCATCATCGCTAATGCGGTCGCTTATATCAATATCCTACGCCCAGACAAAGCGGTCTATGGTATTGAAGATTATGAGCATGGTATCCGTAATTTAGTACAGACATCATTGCGCTCAATCATTGGTGAGATGGATCTTGATAATGCTTTATCGAGTCGTGATGAGATCAAGGCATTGCTCAAACAAGCGATTTCAGAAGACATCGCTGATTGGGGTATTACGCTCAAAACCGTAGAAATTCAAGACATTAATCCTTCGCAAACCATGCAAGCCTCTATGGAAGAGCAGGCAGCAGCAGAGCGTTTACGCCGAGCGACAGTCACCCGTGCTGACGGCCAAAAACAAGCGGCTATATTGGAAGCAGATGGACGTCTTGAAGCGTCACGTCGCGATGCTGAAGCGCAAGTGGTACTGGCCAGAGGTTCAGAGGAGTCGATTCGTCTTATCACAGCGGCGATGGGGGATGAAGAGATGCCGATTGTCTACTTACTTGGTGAGCAGTACATCAAGTCTATTCGTCAACTGGCAGAGTCTGATAACTCAAAAATGGTGGTACTACCAGCAGATATCTTGAGCACTGTAAAAGGTATGGTCGGTGATAAATTAAAAGTGTAGAAAGTGTAGTTAGCCAGTCATAAAAAAAGACCTCACATGAGGTCTTTTTTTATGACTGATAATTGGTTTTTGAGTCGTAAGCTCAGATCACTTTTGAGAAGTGACCGTTGTGTTTATCTTTCAAGTACTCATCAAACACCATGGCGACATTGCGACCAAGCAGGCGTCCTCTTGGTAGGACACGAATACCTGCTGCATCCATATCGATTAGTCTGTTATTTTGCATCGTCCCTAATTGTTGAATTTCATCAATAAAGTAAGTAATGGCATCGATACCAAACTTTTGATTCACATCTTTAAAGTCGAGATAATCGTGGCAGAGCAGATTCATAATGACATATTCACGCAATCGATCTCTGATAGATGTCTTGATATATTTTACAGCAGGCATAATCAGAGGATTAGGTTTTGCTTTGTCTATTCTAGCTTGATAGGTGTGTAGATCGGTATCGTTTTGCAATATATAGCGGGTGTTGCTATTGGCAATCTGACTGATAGATGAGACACCAAAGCCCAATAAATCACAGTCGCCCATGATGGTATAGCCTTGAAAGTTGCGATGTAATTTACCTTGGCGCTGGGCAACAGCCAACTCGTCATCAGGCTTGGCAAAGTGATCGATGCCAATGTATTGATAACCAGCTTCGGTCAGTGTATTGACAGTATTGCCGAGCATGGCAAGTTTGTCAGCTGGAGTTGGTAGGTCTTCATCTTTGATCTGACGCTGAGCTTTAAACCGCTCGGGCAGGTGAGCATAGTTAAAGACTGACAGACGATCTGGTGACATCTCGATAATACGCTGTACAGTGTTGCCCAAAGTATCAGGCGTTTGATGCGGTAAACCGTAAATGAGGTCAATATTAATAGAGCCAAAACCAAGCTTACGCGCTTCATTTAACACATTTTCAATCATTTCTGCTGAGTGCACGCGATTGACGGCGATTTGTACCGTTTCATCTAAATCTTGTACGCCCAAGCTGATACGATTAAAACCCAGGTTGCGCAGCGTTTGTAGGGTATTGTCACCCAGTTCACGGGGATCAATCTCGATAGAGTAATCACCTTCATCTTCAGGTAAAAACTCAAACTGAGTGTGCAAGAACGCCCACAGTTTTACTATTTCCTCATCACGCAAAAACGTTGGTGTACCACCGCCTAGATGGAGCTGCTTGACCAGTGGTTTTTCGCTGCCATCTGGCGCAGATAGTAAGCGACGTTTCAAAGCAATCTCAGCGATCAGGTATTGTAGATAGTCACCAGAGTCGCTGTTTTTTTTGGTAATGATTTTATTGCAGGCACAGTAATAGCAAAGGTGACGACAAAACGGAATATGAAAATACAAAGATAGTGGTGCACGAGACTCACGATTTTGGAGAATTTTTGTCTCAAGAGCAGTCGTCTCAAGTCTGTCTGGTATCGGTGTGAACTCTAACGCCGTTGGGTATGAGGTATAACGTGGGCCTGAACGATTATACTTGTTGATGATGGTCTCATCGAACGGTGGTAATTGCTTACTGGTGATGCTACCGCGTGTACTGGCATAAGGGTTGTCTGGTTGCATAACAGGGCGCACCGTGGTGGGCGAGTCGTCCGCACGGTTGTAAGGCTGTTGAGTGTTTTGTTCTGAGTAGTCTGTCATGCGATATTCCTCGTTTTGACGCCGAACATACGGATTCTTATATGGTTAGTCGTTCAGTAAGTGAATGCTAGCCTTATTTTTAGAAAGCTGATAAAAAAATTTGAGCAGGTTATTGGTAGCTGTATCTATCACCGAATTTATGATGACTAGTATAACAAATCCTTATTGCCAGTGGGGTTCTTGGTCAGTGTACTCAGCTATCAAAATACAGCGGTTACTTTGACACAAAAATCCCCAGCACTTTGGATAAAAAAAACCCCAGCACCGGGCTGAGGCTTTTATATTTACACTTTACTTATCTACTTCACTTTGCCAATGCTACTCTCTCAGTTGAATGGTACCACCAATCGCTTGGTCATTGACTTCAGTTTTACTAAAAGGCAAGCGTATCCAGTCTTTGGCTGAGTAACGGCGTGTCTGATCACGGTGGTACGGGCGCGTGCTGTCTGAGGCTTGTGAATATGCCAGTAACGCTTCTACGACAGGGCCGTTGCTATCAAAAGTTACGGTCTGCATATAGGTAGGACCGTTGGTAATTGGCTTATAAGTACCATCTTCATTGAGTCCTGGGCCTTGAGCGACGTTAAAGATACCTTCGCGTCCAAGTCCGCCATGCATAGAGATTTTTTCGTTATTACTACCTGCATCGATGACGTACTGTAAGTCTGCCAAAGAGGCATCAAGGGCGATATTTTTGTCATTGAAGTAGCTAATGGCATCTCCCAATGCCTGACGCGTATTATCATTGATAATCAGGTCACGTGGCGTATTGACAGGGTCATTGATATCGAACTTCACATTGAAGGCGTCATCTGTAGTTTCAGTAAAGTCGACGCTGCGCCAAAACTCTCTAAATACATGAGCACCTTTGCTATCTAGGTTGTTACGGCGATCCCAATTGCTCAGAATATTACAAGCTTGAGTGGCATCGATAGTACCACCGCTAGTCAGTGGCATCATAGGGTTGGTTGTACAGTCTGCCAATACATCATCGAGTACGAGCTCAGCAACATAGCTGCGGTTGCCATAGACCACGTCTTGCATATTATCTAGATTAAAGGTGGTGCCACCAAGTTGGTCTGTATTGCTCAGTCGATCTGAGATCTGTGTCAGCCCCATACGCGAACGCATCAGTAACGGTACGCCTTCTACTGCATTGGGTCCTAAGAATGGCGTTAGACGACGACGTAGGAGCGGTGAGAACCCAGTCAGTGGCTGCTGTGGATTGCTCAACCAGTAGCTGTCGTTTGAGTTGGCAACATAATCATCACGAATCAAAAACGGTAGGTTTGAGCGTCCAAAAATACCTGCTTGCGGTGAGTCAGCATCATTGCCCCATTCACAGGCAGCTGTGGCTCCGTTTAGTGCTGGCAAGTCTGCTGCAATCAACGCGCCAAGGAATGGACCAGCATTGGCACTACAGGATTCTAGCTGTTGCTTGGTGACATGGGGTACGGTTGAAATATCGGCGTACAAGGCCTTGCCGTAGCGGTCAGTAGCAATGGTATTAACGAACCCAAGACCAAGGGTATCTTGCATTCTATCGACTAGGTCTTCGACGCTCGTGGCTTTATTCATACTACGCCATTGATTGAGGGCACGCGGATTCTCAGATGCCGCATCGCGAATGGTATAAGCGAGATTGTTATCACCCCAGTTAGGCAGCTGATCGTTTAGTGCTTTTACATTCAACATTGGCCCATATTGAGATAGATATAAAGACTCAACGCGCTCCCCGCCATCTGGCAACTGAATCGTTACCTCGACTTCTTCGATATCACGCTGCTCAAACACACCGTCACTATTTTGATAATTGTATTTCATAGGGTCACCATTTACCAAGCTAAGCTGATAAAGGGTAAAGCGTTTGGCGGTAGAGACTGTATGACTCCATGCCACATCTTTATTAAAACCGATATTGATAAAGGGCTGGCCTTGTTGAGCGGCGCCCATCACATCGAGCTCACCTGGCAAGGTCAAATGAAACTCATAGAAGCGCTGTACGCCCTCCCATGGCTCATGTGGGTTGCCGTACAAGATACCGCTATCAGTACCCGTTACTTCGCTGCCAAATGCGTAGGCGTTACTACCACCTTTCATTGCATTGATTGTTGAATTATCAAAATCAGCTACTGGCTCTGGGCTGACAGTACGCATTCTACTGCTGTCCATAGTCATATCTTGATCAGGCGGTGCTGCTGCGACGATAGATCTGACAAAGTTAGACAAGCCGCCGCGCAAGTTTGCTTTGCCGTAGACAGTCAGCAAATCATCAATCGTAATCTCACGTACCCATTCGGCGCCAGCGCAGTCAGGATTGATGTTATCAACCCCTGTATCACGTAGATACCGGCTATAGCCAGCAGCGTAACCTGTGACAGCATCAATAGTCTCGGGATCCTGAGCGGCCAAGAAACTAGCGCGTCTCTCTGGAGAGTTATACCAAGTATAAAAGACGTCGCTATCTACGTCACCGTCGTCACCGAGGTAGCGCATGCTCTGTCCGCTGGCTACGACGACCTCACGTGCTAGTGAGCAAATGTTGTCCTCCGCAAATGCGTAACCTACGCCGTAACCGAGCCCTTTATAATCCTGTGCGGTAATATGTGGAATGCCAAATTCAGTACGCTGAATATCTGCAGCGTAGGTAGTCTCAGAATCAAAGGGATCGTCATCGCCATCTGTGAAACAACCAGACAGTCCTACAGAAACAGCCACTGTGAGTAGCGCGAGCCTAGGCACACGCTGAGGAAGCATATCGATGCTCATAAGCTTATCCATCCATGGTTAGTTGGTGTGTATAAAGCGGATAGCAAGAAGCCGCTTTATATAGACAATAAAATCCTTTTATTGCCAATGCTCTGATTGATTTTGAACGCTAGTAGTGACTTGATGTTTGCTGAGCAGCAAACAAGAGTGGTATCAAACACGCCTCAGTCTTTAGCCAGTAGGATCAAAATTAAAACGAACATTTGCTCATCATATAATACTATTTACTCACTATACCAGTGATAAAACACGACATTTGCGCACTGATAAATAATACTCTATCATCAATTACTCCCTAATATTAGGAAAACACTGATGTCGTTTGCTCAAGTCTATACCCGATCAGTCGTCGGTTTGCATGCTCCCAAAGTCATCATTGAAGTTCATCTGTCGCAAGGGTTACCTGCGTTGACCATCGTCGGTCTGCCTGAAGCGGCTGTACGCGAGAGCAAAGACAGAGTGCGCTCTGCTATTCTTAATTCAGGATTTCAGTTTCCCAATCGGCGTCTCACGATTAATTTAGCTCCGGCTGATCTACCTAAAGATGGTGCACGTTTAGATTTACCAATAGCCATAGGTATATTGGCGGCAAGCGGACAGCTTGAGCCAGAGGTGCTATCGAAGTTTGAGTTTATAGGAGAGCTGGCACTTAACGGTGAACTGCGGCAGGTCACTGGCAGTTTAGCAGTTGCTCGCGCGATCAAAGCGGAAGGGCTAGCATCAAAACTATCGCAGACACCGCAACTTATCGTACCAGTTGATAATGGGGGTGAGGCCAGTCGCGTCGATGGCGTGACGGTACTGGCCGCGCAGAGTCTAAAGGCAGTTTGCGACCATCTACAATCCTTGACTGACCCAAGTGCAATTTATGACTGCTTGGAAGTAGTGCAGCCCCGTCCAGCACCGCAGCATGTCGGGTATCAAGTAGATTTAGCGGATGTTAAGGGACAGCATCATGCCAGACGCGCGCTAGAGATTGCAGCAGCTGGTGGTCATTCGTTGTTGTTTACTGGACCGCCAGGTTCGGGGAAGACGCTTATGGCATCACGGTTGCCGACGATACTGCCTGATCTGAGCGATGAAGATGCGCTAGAAGTTGCCAGTACGTACTCAGTGGCAGACAGCGATTATGACTATGGGACAAGGCCGTTCAGGCAGGTTCATCATACGATATCGGCCGTCGCATTGGTTGGTGGTGGCTCACGGCCCAAACCAGGTGAGATTACTTTGGCGAACAAGGGCGTTTTGTTTCTCGATGAGTTACCAGAGTTCGATCGCAGCGTACTTGAGGTGCTGCGTCAGCCGTTAGAGGCCAAGCAAATTACCATTAGCCGTGCCAATTCTCAAATGACCTTTCCGGCGAACTTTCAGCTGGTCGCTGCTATGAACCCTTGCCCGTGCGGTTATGATGGTGATACCTCAGGGCGTTGTCGTTGTCGACCTGAGCAAATAAAACGCTACCAAGACAAATTATCAGGGCCGCTATTAGATCGTATTGATCTGCATATCACCGTACCAGCGCTGCCTATTGCTGACTTGCAAAACGCGCAGGCAGGTGAGACGTCTAAACAAGTGCGTACTCGAGTAGCGACTGCGCATCAGCAGCAGTTAAAACGGCAACAAAAAGTCAATAACGAGCTGAGCCCTAGTGAGATTGATCAGTACATTGAGCTGGGTGATAGTGAAAAGCAACTATTGCAGCTTGCCCAGCAGCGCTTGAACCTCTCTGCTCGTGGTTACCATCGGGTACTGCGAGTTGCTCGTACCATCGCTGACTTGGCCAATAGTACTGATATTAATAGTGCTCATGTGTCTGAGGCGCTGAGCTATCGCAGCAAAGCGTAACCTTGGTTTTAGCAGATTTTTTGGCAATTCCTTCTGAGCACTGGACAGATATTATTATAGATTAAATGCTATCTGCCATAATCCAAGCAACCAAGTCGGCAAAATTATCAAATGCTGCGGTCGGGTTTAGCTCACGAATATCTTGTCCGTAGTTATAGCCATAAGACAGTCCAAGCGTATCCATATTGGCGTTTTGACCCGCTAACATATCGTTTCTAGAATCCCCAATCATTATTGCTTGCTCAGCACTAATATCAAGACTTTTACAGACGTGTAGTAGGGGCGCTGGGTCTGGTTTTTTGACAGGTAAACTATCACCGCCCATCACCTCACTAAATAAATCCTGCCAGCCAAATGACTGTAGTATTTTTGGGACAAAACGAATGGGTTTGTTAGTCACCAGAGCAAGCGTATAGCCAGCGCCATGGAGTTTTTTGAGTCCTTCGTCCACATCTGGATAGGCGACAGTTTTGCTACCGCTTAGCTTGTTATACGCATCAAGAAATACGCGTTCTGCGTGATCGGCTTCCTCAACCGTTAACTCGCTGTCTGCCACTTCTACTTTACCCACCAGCGCGCGCTCTACCAGCAACCGTGAACCATTGCCTATCCAATTGCGTATGGTTTCGATAGGGTAGGTTTCCTTACCAAGGGTGGTCAGCATAGCGTTGGTCGCATCGGCCAAGTCTGGCACGCTATCAATGAGTGTGCCATCAAAATCAAAGATCAAAAGCTGCTTGTCGTTATTGTTCATTTCTTTTTTACTCATTGCTTTGCCTATTGGTTAATGGGTTTGCGTTTTCTCTTATGGTTACTCGACATCTTTATAGCGTTCGCGATGCTCTTTTTTCATTCTTAGATAATCTTCATTCTCTCGGCACTCGTCCCATTTGACCTTAAAGATTCGCGCAGACTCTGCTTTGATAGGATCCTCGATTTGCCTTGGCAATTCTTCGCGACCATGAGCACCGCTTTGACCTTTTTTATCATCAGGGACCGCGCCTTTGTACTTTTTGCCGCCTTTGTGATTGGCATAGCGACGAGCGCGGGTATAGCCCATTTGTATAAACTTACGCGCCATATCCGCACCAACAAAATCATCGTCGGCCAAGTAGTCCAAAAACATCTGATAAATGGCCTCACTACTCTCGGTGGCGATATCAGGCGTGGCAAAGCGCCAGTGCGGTAGTATTTCAGACTTATAAGGTTCTACGAGTAATACTCCTTGCTCACCGCGGCCCACACGATACAACTCAGGCTGCGCACGCAAATCTAAGTTTTTGTAATCTAAGTCGTAATCAAATTCTCTCATAATGGCTACCCTTGCTCTTTATTATAATTGGTATCTACTCACATATGGTTATTGAGTATACTGAGCCAAGCTGTTTAGAAAACAGGATAGAAATGTTATGCAATAGTGACGGTGTGCGACAAGCATAAATAACAGGCATAAAAAAAGCCCCGAACATCACTGTTCGGGGCTTTTTAGAATTCTATTAACGAATGGTGGCTCGAGGCAGGTTCGAACTGCCGACACACGGATTTTCAATCCGTTGCTCTACCGACTGAGCTATCGAGCCGTCTTCGTTGAGGTCGCTATTAAACTAAATATACGCGTCGCTGTCAAGCTGTTTTTGAATTATATCTAATAAAAGACGATAAATAATCAGATATGGGCAAAATTAACCGTTTTAGCGCTCGGTTTAGTCTTTTACGCGCAGCAGTTCATACTCGCTCATAATACGGTGAATATCAGTATCAGCAGGGACAAACTCACGGACGCCTTTTTTGACCTCCGCATCATAGACCAATTTAATAAATTTGGCATCGATGGCGCGTTTGCGATTCTCCGGATGCACGGTGAGATACTGCAAACGTTTGGCATCGGTCTGTCCATCATCAAAACACCCAACCGCAGCGATAGGTTTGTCATTGAACATACCAACATATAGGGTCTGTCCACGTTTAAACCCTTGCTCAACGATATTTAACACCTCAGTACCATTAGGCTGCGTGTCATCGCTATCGTACAATGCCTGCAAACGCTCTGCTAGCTCATTGTCACGAGATGGTTTTTTGATGAGTGGTGCATCCAAACTATTGATGGCAATCGCTTCTAAAGGCATAGTGGTTCCTATAAATAGAGGGTTTTTATAGTATAAGGGTATAGTACGGCACAGCACAAAGTCATAACATGGTACAACGTTATAAAGAGTAGGCTACAGAATAGAGTATCTAAAAATTGGTGCAAGTCATGATTGATAATACTCAACACACTATTTTAGCAGAATGAGGTGATTTTGTGCGTGGTTTGGCCCTTGAGCGTGGCAGTAAATGTTAGGGTTTGCTATGATGAGGCTACATAATATTAAGTACGTATAAACCCTAATATATTGATATCTTTTGTATATATCATTTTTTAATACCTGTAATGCTAGTGCTGATTAGAGTGCTAGCAGAAAACATAATATAAAGTAACGGGTGTTTTTTGCCCTACTTATTGACCGCTTTTCACTGATAAAGAACCGATAGAGAGTAGCCATGACAGCCAATGCAACTGAGCAAAATCGAACAACAAACCTAAATCTACATGGTCGCCCTGAGCGTATTGCGACTGTCGAGCGCATTACCGCCGAAACGCAAATCACCTGTACCGTCAACCTCGATGGGACTGGTAAAGGTGTGGTAGACACGGGTGTACCATTTTTGGATCATATGATTGATCAAATCAAACGTCACGGTTTGTTTGACCTAGACATCAAATGTGTTGGCGACACCTTTATCGATGACCACCATAGTGTCGAAGATACGGGTATTACGCTGGGTCAAGCATTCAACAAAGCATTGGGCGACAAAAAAGGCATCCGTCGCTACGGGCATTTCTATGCGCCGCTAGACGAAGCATTGACCCGCGCAGTGGTTGATCTATCAGGGCGTCCGGGGTTGCACATGGATATTCCATTCACTCGCTCGCACGTTGGCCGCTTCGATGTTGATCTGTTCAGTGAGTTCTTCTATGGATTCGTCAATCACTCATGGATGACCGTACATTTGGATAATCTCAAAGGTAAAAACAGCCATCATCAGATCGAATCAACCTTCAAAGCCTTTGCGCGTGCATTACGTATGGCCTGTGAATATGATGAGCGTGCATTGAACACCTTGCCATCGACCAAAGAGGCGTTTTAATGGCTAAAGTGACCAAAGTAGCATTACTAGATTATGGCATGGGCAATTTGCACTCGGCTGGCAAAGCGTTGTCAGTCGTTGGCGCAGACGTCTCTATCACCAATGACCCAAAAATCGTGGCGGCAGCAGATAAGATCGTCTTCCCTGGTGTCGGCGCGATGCGTGACTGTATCGCTGGTATGCACGATGCAGGTATCGATGATGTCATACGCCAAGCAGTGTTCAACAAGCCCGTCATGGCTATCTGTGTGGGTATGCAGGCGCTGTTTGAGCAATCCGCTGAGAATGGCGGCACAGATTGCCTTGGTATCTTAAACGGCACGGTAGAAGCATTCGATCCGACGTGGACTGACCAGCAAGGCGCTACGATAAAGGTACCGCATATGGGCTGGAATACCATCAATGAGATGGATACCGATCATCCGCTGTGGCACGGCATTGAGGACAACGCGCATTTTTATTTTGTACATAGCTATTACTGCGAGCCTGCTGATAGTGCGCAAGTCGCAGCGGTATGTGACTATGGTCAACCGTTCTGTGCCAGTGTCATCAAAGACAATCTATTCGCCACCCAGTTCCATCCAGAAAAAAGCCATACTGCAGGCTTGCAACTGCTCAAGAATTTTGTAGAGTGGAATATATAGATAAACGATAAATATAAAGTGAATATTTAATTTAGCAAAGGGTAGATTATCAATTGTATAATCTACCTTTTTTATTTTCTGCTGTTGTCATTCTTAGTTGTCGATTCTCAGTTATTATTGTTTGATGATACGCTCAATTACTTCTTGCTCGCTTATATTTGGAATACCTCAGTGGATTTTAATGCCTTTAAAATGAATGTTGTGGAAACAACTGACCTTGCCAAAGATGCCTTGCACATCTATGTCGGTATCGGGGTCTATCTACTTTGCTTATTTGTGCTGCGTCCTATCATCAAAAGCCAAAATATCAGAGCATTTATCGCTTTGATTGTTGTGACTGGCATTGCGCTGTTGGGCGAGTATTTAGACAATCAAAAGACTCTTGAAACGCTAGGTATGGCAGGTCTAAGCCGTGTTCAAATTATCGCGAGTATCCGTGATTTGATTAATACCTGTCTGCTATCTTATGTGCTCTTTGCGCTCAATAAATGGACGACGGTCTTTCACCCGACCAATAGATCTACTTCAATCACCAAACGCCATAAAAAAACGGACTATTAATCAGTCCGTTTTTATTTGTTCGTTTGAACTTACGACTATTTGCTTTGCGCTTAATTATAAAGCTCACGAAACACTTCCGCCAATCGCTTTAACAGCATGCTTTTGCATTTGTTCGTCAAGAGCAGCACTCCTATAAGAACATCACACAAATGACTTCTAAAATAGCTTTTACCTAAATCGGTCGCTATTGCAGTGGTTGTGATTTGACAGATCAAACACGCTCTCTTTACAAAGCTTACGAAATATAAAAAGTCTTGTCTATTTAACCCTTTCTCAGTTTGTTATCTTAAGATAAAAGGGTAGCGGTATCGGCGTATATCCTAAGCACATTGTCTTTAGATACTGTCTTTAGATACTGTCTTTAGATACTGCCTTTAGATATCGCCTGACTCGGTATCGACCCTCCATAATTAATAATAACTAGGAAGCACTATGAATATCCAAAAAATACTAGACAATACAAAAGAAACGTTAGGGTTGCAAGCACAAGAAACCGAAGCGGGGGTATATATTCCTTCCAAGTCGTCTTTGAAATTGGCGGCCCCAAGTAAAACTAATTATGACAATACAGAGTATGACACGCCGTATACGGGCAATAAAAAAATCCTCATGGTCTGTACCGAGCAGCAATACATGACTATGGAAAATGGTAAAAAATTTGATACTGGCAATCACCCTGTTGAGATGATGGTGCCCTTATTGCATTTTAAAAAAGCGGGTTTTGACGTGGACGTTTTTACGCCAACAGGAGCGTCTGTCAAAGTTGAGCAATGGGCGATGCCAGAAGATGATGACGACGTTAAACAATTATACGCTGAGTATCGGTCAAAGCTTGAGAGTCCGAACAGTATTGCTGACTTTGTTAAAAATGACATGGCCGATAGCGACGACTATGCAGCGATTTTTATTCCAGGTGGCCATGGCGCGATGCTAGACTTGCCTGAGGACAAGAACCTTGGCGAATTACTACGCTGGGGCCATGAAAATGACTTATTTACCTTAGCGATTTGCCATGGACCTGCCACTTTATTGTCCGCCAATCTAAACGGTTCTGATAAGGCAGATGATAAGTCCGAGCGCGACTTTATCTTTAAAGGCTATGAGATGGTAGCGTTCCCCACTGGTATGGATAAGCAAATGCCAAAAATTGGCTATCTGCCTGGTACGATGCCATGGTACTTTGGGGATAAGCTTGAAGACCTAGGCGTCACTATTAGCAATAAACTGGCCACCGGTAGCACTCATCAAGATAGAAAACTGATCTCAGGAGATGGACCATTAGCTGCCAATGAGTTTGGTAAACTAAGCGCTAATGAATTACTAAAAGCGCTTAGCTAAAAGGGTGACAAACCATTCACTTAAAATAAATCATTTTATAGCATAAAAAAACGGACTATTAATCAGTCCGTTTTTTTTATTTTGCGAGTTGCAGATAGGGTTACTTGTTCTGTGCCTCATCGTAAAGCTCTCTTATCACTTCACCAATCGCTCTAATACCATCCGTCAGCGTCTGCTCATCGGCGGCGATACTCATACGAATACACTCATGGGCATGCTGATAATCGCTGACATCGACACCGGGGAAGAAGTATTCGCTTGGCACAATAAGCGTGCCTTTTTCTTTTAGACGCTCGTATAGATCAAGCGTGCTAATCGGCAAATCCTTAAACCATAACCAAAAGAATATCGCTCCTTCAGGCTTATGAATCATGAGCGGATAATCGCCCAAGGATTCTTTTAACAGCCTCACCGCGAGTTTTGCCTGCTTTTGATAAAACGGCTTAATCTCATTGTCAGATAACTGCTTGATACGGTCGTTTTCGACCAATGGCGTGGCTATCGCTGCACCAAAGCGTGTCGGTGCTAGATTGACCACGGCATTCATCGCGCTGACCGCCTTGATCACTTCGGCATCGGCGACGATAATACCCGTACGCATACCGGGCAAGCCAATCTTCGATAGGCTAAAGCAAAGGATTGTATTATTATCCCAATTTAAAGTGACATCAGAATAGATGATATTCGGGAAGGGCATACCGTAAGCGTTATCGATGATCAGTGGTATGCCATAGCGCCCCGCAATCTCGGATAGATGCGCCATTTCGTCATCAGTCAGCACGTTGCCTGTCGGGTTGGTTGGGCGTGAGCAGCAAATCGCCCCGATACGACCTTCCTTGAGCGCTGGCAAGTTTTCTAACGCCTCAAAATCGACACGATATTTAAAGAAGCCTTCCTCGCCATCATGCGTTACTTCATCGATGTGTGGTAATACGGCTGCGAAATGCTGACCTTCGACATGCACATCGCTATAGCCGATATACTCAGGGGTCAATGGCAGTAGAATGGACTTGTCGACAGATTCGCTCTGCTCATCAGTGAACGCCCCGCCAAACAGATTAAACAAATAGAAAAACGCATTCTGCGAACCATTGGTCAGGGCGATGTTGTCCGCCGTGAGATTCCAATCATAGTGACGGTTAAAGAAGCCAACCAAGGCATCGATAAAGCCTGCATCCCCTTGCGGATTGGAGTAGTTCGCCATGCTGATAATCGCGCTACTATTGGGCACGCCTGCATCGTTATCAACGCCTAGTGCCTTATAGGTCTCCAAAAACAGCTCATTGACGGCATCAATTTTGGCAGGGTTACCACCGCCCAGCATATTGACGGGCTGATCGCTTTTTAGCGCATCGCCAAGATCATCCATCAATTGTGAGATGCCAGTAGGTTGGGTAAATTTTTGACCGAACTTTGAGAATTTCATAAGGCTACCATGCTGTTTGGAAGGATGTTATAAGTGGGTATTTAACCGATAAAGTGGGGCTAGTATAGCAAATGAGGGCTATAAAATAAGCAAAGTGCGGAGTGGATATTGACTTATATGTCTATACAGTTTGTGAAGTAAAAAATGCCCTATACATGAGTAGAAGGCATTTTGGTTTGAGGTCTTAGAGACTAAGCACTTGCAAGTACAAGCTCTTTAAAAAAGTTTTATCAGGAACTTGTAGCCAGTAGTGCACAGCGCGCTCATATAAAAAAACTAATGAGATTAGAATTACTTATATTTCGGGTAGGTATAGTTTAGGTAAGGTAAAAAAAGTATGCTATAGATAATATAACCTACAAATGTTATGATTCTGTTATCTAGAATAGTCTATATACAGTATAGCTTATCGTAATTCTAAAAATCACACTAATTATTACGATGCTAATTTACTCTAGAATATTCTTCTTATAGTAAGAATAGGGGTATGTGTGTTGTACGAGATGAAACTTAAATGTTACCAAACTTGTAAAATTGACGCTTCCGACTGGAATACAATATTTAGCAACTTCCCACATTTTGCAAGTGAATATTCAAGTGAAAAAAAACAGTGGTTAGGAGAAGGCTACTACTTCTGGACTGACTCCATTAGAAATGCGGAATGGTGGGGAAAGAGGAGATTAAAGGCTCCTTACTGCATTACCGAATATTTTATCAAAATAAATAGTGAACTTTTATTGGATCTAAGTGGAAATGCTGAACATATGGAGTATTTGTATCAATTAAAAGCATTTTTTTTAGATAATTATAATAAAAATTACCCAAATCAGGAGGTTCCTGAGCCTACTATTTCTGGACTAGTTGAATATTTTCGGAAATTCTATAAAAGTGAAATGTTCGAATTTAATGCTATTAAAATTCACCATAACTTTTATGACAAGAGTTTCAAAAGTATATATATGACAAGTGATTCAAAAGAGTTTTTTGAAGGAATTCCAAGAATACAGTTATGCGTGTTTCATGAGAATGTAGCGTGTATAAAAGATAAGTTCCCTATCTTCCCTGATGATTATTGTGAATATATAGCTAGTTAAATCAAAGGATATTAAAATGTCAAGTTATATTGAAAGGGCTAAACAACATTTAGCAGAATTATCTAAAAATATTGATAGTGAGACATTTAAGTTTCAGTATGAATCCTTGAGCCATAATTCAGATAGTATTTTACTCGAAGATTTTAAAATTGAAGAATTTTATAGTTTCTCAACTGATTTTACATTAGTCTCTAAACCTAGAAAAGCTGATAATAGTGGTGAGTTTTATCATCGACTTATCGCTAAGTGTGTTACAGCTATAGACGAAAGTCATTTAGCCAATAATACTACCAGAGACGAGATTTCTGATATCTCAAAAGTAGTGTTCAATGGCTATTTAAAAAAAGAAAATGATAGAAATCAATATAGAGGAATTTTTCAAGGAGTTCTTAATAATAAGAAGTCTCGTCCAGCTACTAGCCATTCTTATACAAACTGCAACCCCAACAACAACAAATATTCTAAAGCAGCCTGAGGTAATATTCGATGGGTATAAAATTTCTTGACTATAGAATACTGAAATTAGCATTTACCCCAAGTAACTGTCTTATCGACTATTTATATGAAATAGGAGATAACGGAGATATAGACCTACCTTTAAGTTTCAGTCCTATTTTCCTAGAAGATGAAGAAAACATCTTTTTTGTTCATTTTGCATTGAAAGTTAGTAAAATTGATAATGAACAAGATTTAGGAGAGTTTGAAGTTGAATTTGCTGCACGTTTTTCTAATGATGAGGGAATTACTGAGAAATTTAAATCATCACATTTTCCTAAAGTAAACGCACCTGCAATTGCTTATCCATTCCTAAGAGCTTCAGTTAATAACTTTTTTACTAGTTCAGGTTATAGCTCAGTTTTATTACCAACCTATAATTTTACTAAGGTAAAAAACGAAAGAAAGTAGTTAAGGTGATGTAAGAAAGAGAGTTGAATTCACTTAAATCTTCTTCTTACATCAGTACCTATATCTTGCCTTGCTCTAAATCATCGCCCGTACTCTTGCCATAATCCCGCGCCCAATTACCAGTCTCACATAAATAATGGCAATAGCAAACAACAATACAACTAACGCCGCACCGCCAATTGCCAAGCTCGTCCACGGCACACTAAACTGTAGATTAAACCACTGCGTGATGGCCGCCCATGCGCCAACGCTGGCGATAACCACGGCAAAGGTCGCCGCACTAATACCAAGCACGCCCAGCTCTAAGATATTGAGCATATATAGGTCACGCTTTTGCATACCGAGCAGTCTAAATGATGCGCTGTCTTTCATACGATCTTGCGAGGTAGACAGTAGCGAGCTGATCAGCACCATGACGCCAGTGAGTAGGGCAAGCAAGGTAAACACATAGACCAAGCGGCTCATTTGTACCACCAGCTCTTGGATTTGCTTCGCGATAGCCGTGCCATCAATAGTGGTGACCGCAGGGAACTGGCGTACCAGTTTGCCTTGTAGATCTGGAATGTCACTCTCTGATACGTGCGCGGTAGCAAATTGAATCTGCGGGGCAGCGGACAGCACCGACGGCTCAAACAAGAAGTAGAAATACGGGCTTGGGCCACGCTCATAGCGCGTGCGAATACTGGTAATCTGCCCGACGATTTCGATACCTTGAATGTTAAAGCGCACCTGATCACCCATGCCGACATTGAGCATACTGGCAGCAGTGTCCAAGATAGATAAGGGTTTGACTTGCTGATCGGCATCATCGATAGGCGTATACAGCGCATCGTCTGTGAGCGAGTCAACGATATACTCAGTATCCATCACCGTATCTGCGTAGCTTAAGTTAAAGACACGGGTAGGGTCATCAAAGCCATCCTCAGGCTCGATATCTTTTGCCGGTACATCGTTCGCCGTCTCCACACGCGCGCGAATGACGGGATAATAAGTGACAGGTGCGTCAATGATGGTATCAATCTCATCGTGTTGATCGCTTTGCACATCGAGCAAAAACAGATTGGGCGCGTCTTCAGGATAGGCATTGATAAACTGCGCATTGATACTGTGATTGAGGGTGGTAATGAGCGTCAGCACTGCGACCGATAGCGATAAGGTGACAAAGAACAATGCGGATTGATTGCCCTTACGCGCCAGATTATGAATGGCGATACGCTGCATCCAGCTGACTTTGGTATTACTCGCTAACTTATTAAGCAGCCATAGCCACCCACGCGCCAGTAGCCAAAATATCGCTACAAAGCCGATCAATCCGCCCAATAACTGCGCGCCTAATGACAGCGAGCCAACTTCATAAGCGAAGAAGGCATAGAGTCCTGCCAGCACGATGCCATACCATAGTAACGGCGTGCGTCGATACCACGGTAGGTTTTGCGCCTGCGTACTCGCCCCTTGATTGAGTAGGGTGGCGGGTTTGGTGGTATTTAACGTACTTAATCCACGCTGCGCTATCAGTAGGGTCAGAGCTAATGCAATGAATATGGTCTTGATCGCACTGATTGGATTGATGGCGAGACCCACGTCAGCAGGCAAGATAGCCACGAGATACGGCTGACCGATTTTAAGCAAACCTAAACTCAGGACAATCGCGGCGACACAAGCAATGGCGGTGGTAACGATAAGCAGTTGATAGTAGCTGCGCTTGAGTGAGCTAAGCGGTTCACCTAATGCCAAACGAATCGCATTGTTGGATTGCTGCTTGGTGACAAAGGCGCTAATGACGCCATACATGGCGACGGCCGAGAGTAGCAATACGGCGATGACCAGTAGTTTTAAGAACATCAATACATTGTCAGAGATACGGGACACAGAGGTGTCTTCGGACTCGGCTTCAGAGAGCTCGATATCAGGATAATTGTTCAGAATATCTGTAAACGCATCACGCTGCGTCGTTATCAGCTCAGGATCACCTGCTATCTCAATACGGTAATTGACCCGGCTACGCTGACCGAGTAGGTTGGTGGCTGCCAAGGCGTCTTGTTTCATTAACACCCGCCCACCAAAACCAAATGCGGTCAAAGGTCGATCAGGTTCTTTGGTCAGCACATCACTGATGGTAAACTGCGCATCACCAATAGCAATACGATCGCCGACACTGGCATTCAGGCTGCTCAGTACTTCTGGTGCGACGACGACATTATCAGCGGTCAGCTGATCCCATAGCGGCTGCCCTGAGGCCAGCTCAACCTCGCCGTATAAAGGATAGGACGGTGACACCGCTTTGACGCGGGCAAGCAAGGTTTGCTCATCAGTGACCAGCATAGCGCTAAACTGATAATCGTATACGACCTGCGTGTCAGGGATGGTGTCTACTTGTGTCAATACATCGCTTGACCAGTCCTGCTTGCCGTTCAAAATCAAATCACCACCAACGAGTGCACGCTGATTGTCATTGATATAGCGATCAACAGATTGCTGCACCGAGTCGAGGGTCAGATAGGTGGCAAGCGATAGGGTCAGTGTCAGCAGAAATAAGACAGGATAGACCCAGCGCTGCCACCAGCTACGGCTGAGTGCTTGCGAGCCTAGCGTCTTGGTAAACAGCTGATTGAGCATGCTGGTATCAGTATTTTTAACATCAGTTGATTGGTTGTCTGTGCGTTGATTCATTAGGTTACAATCCGCCCATCATGCATGGTAATGACACGATCTGCCATCTCGGCAAGCGCAGGATCGTGAGTCACCACCACCAGTGCCGAGCCAACTTGCTGGCGTAAGTCCAATAACAACTGCATGACCTGATCGGCATTTTGCTCATCTAGGTTACCCGTTGGCTCATCGGCGAAGACAATCTTTGGGTGTGAGACGAGTGCCCTTGCCACCGCCGTACGCTGCTGCTCACCACCTGATAACTGATTGGGTAGGCTGTGACGGCGATGACCTAAATCGACGGCGTCAATCAGCTCGTCCACTCGCGCTGGGTTTGAGCGCCGTGCAATATCCAATGGGAAGGCAATGTTTTCGGCGACGGTTAGGGTGGGCAGTAGATGAAATGACTGAAAGACAAAGCCCATATCCTGTTGGCGGATAACGGCAAGCGCGTCTTCGTCCAAACTGCTGAGCGTTTGACCTGCCAGCGACACCGTACCGCTATCGGGGTAGTCCAATGCGGCAAGTAGTCCTAGCAAGGTCGATTTGCCTGAGCCTGATTTGCCCATGATGACCACAAACTCGCCAGCGTTGACGTGGATATCGACGTCTTTGATGATAGACAGGCTTTGCTCGCCGACTTGCACGGTTTTGTTTAACTGGGAGGCGGTGAGTAGGGCGGCTTTTTTAGTATCTACTGGCGGTGTTGATGTGGAAGTCGAAGGTGATGTCATTACAGTGTCTCGTTAAGTGGTCTCGTTTGTCTTTTTGTCGGTCATGTCGTTCTGAGCGGCTTCAGTTGCGTTGATACTATCAGTTGTTGTTAGCCCTTTTAGCGTGGGCTCTAAGACAGGCAAGATATTGTCATTGACGATGATGGTGTAGCCCTCTTTAGTTGGATGAATCGCATCCGCTTGATTGAGCGCGCGTTCACCGCCCACACCTTCTAAGAAAAACGGAATAAGGGTGACGTTCATGTCTTTTGCTACGCGAGGATAGATATCTGAGAACGCGGCAACATAGTCATCGCCTAAGTTGTCATAGATTGACATCCCGCCCAAGATGACCACACTGCCGTTGTCTTGTAGACGTTTAACCGCCGTGCGGATATTGGCTTCAATCGTTGCTACATCGATACCACGTATGGCATCGTTCGCACCAATGGTCAAAATCGTCACATCAGGTTTGGTTTGTAGCACCCAGTCAAGACGATTGACCAGTCCAGTACTGGTTTCACCACTCAGCCCTGAGTTGATGACCTCGGTATTCTTATACCCCATGGCTTGCAAACGATCTTCTAACTGCGCAGGGTAGTTATCATCTTTATCCACCCCAAGACCCTCTGTCAACGAATCACCAAGCGCCAAAATAGTCAGGGGCGCGTCGTTGACTTGGATATCGGTGGATACATCGGCATTAGTGTCTACAGATGTCGTATTGGCTTGACTATTAGTCGTCTCAGTACTTGTGCTCTGTGTCTCAGTGGTGTTGGTAGATTCAGTAGTTTCCGTCTCTTTTTGACAGCCACTGATAGCCATGACAGCCGCGAGCGTGACGATAGCAGGCAAGAAACGTAGGGGAGAGTTCATCATGGGAGTTGTGTCCTATAAGCAATCGAACCAGTGTAGCAAAATAAGACAGCAACCAATATTGCCCTAAGGTTAATTTAGAGACAGGTTTATTGCGCTTTAGAAATCAAAGACTTGTAGAGAGTGCTATTTAGAGTATTTAAAATTTTATAATCAAATATATTTGCCATCGACCATCACTGGACGACTCACGAGCCATGCAATCACCACGTTTGTAATCATCAATATCAGCATAATAAAAAGCGGTACACTCCAGCTACCAGTCGCTTCATGGAGCCAACCTGTACCTAGCGGACCAAAAAATGCAATCAAATAACCGACGGCTTGCGCCATACCAGACAGCTCACTTGATTGATTGGTGGTATAGGTTCGTAGGGAGAACAGCATCATACTCAAGGTAAAAATCGCTGAGCACCCAATCCCCATCAGGGCTGACCAGAGCCACGCCAACTCCGTGGATAGATAGCTGACGCCCAGCACCCCAATGACATTGAGCACCGCGGCAAACACAGCGAGCGCCTGAATAGGACGACCACGATTGATTAGCCAGGTGAGACTCAAAATAGAGATGGGCGCCATAAACTGAAACACAGAACCCATTTGTCCAGCGCTCACAGCAGATAATCCTTTACTGACCCAAATGGACGGTAAAAAACTGGCAACAGTGTAAAACAATAATGATTGTAGCCCCATAAAAATAGCAATCTGCCACGCAAAGGCCGTGCGCCACATCGAAATATCAGAGGCGTCTGGGTCTGTTGAGACTATGGGTTGATGGTTTGATGAGCCAAGACGCACACGCAAAAGTAGCCAAATCAATAAGGCAAAAACCCCTAAAATCGTCCAACCGCCTAGCGCCCATTGCCAGCCTACTCGCTCAGATAAAGGCAGAACTACTCCTGAGACTATCCCCGCGGTCACGGTCATGATTAAACTGAACAAACCTGTAATCAGCGGGATATGCTTAGGCGTACGTTGCTTAATGACAGGCGCGGCCAGCGTGTTGGCAAAGCCAATAGCTAGTGTTAGCAACAACGTACCTACCAAAAATCCTGTCCACGTTGGGATAACGGTACGAATCATCATACCTGTGGTCAGTAGCCCAATCATCGCAATCAGCGTATTCTCAAGCCCGAAGCGCTTAGCAATTGCTGGCGAGATCAGCGCCCCAACGGCGAAACTCAGCATAGGGACAGCGCCTAGCCAACCAATCTGAAACTCGGAGATATCTAATGCCTCTTGTACCACAGGAGCGATAGCGCCGAGTGCAACGATAGGCGCGCGCATATTGGTCGCCAGCAAGACCATGGCACATAGGACTAGCCAAAATGTGAAACGCGGTGACGGTAGATGGGAGGAGGTGGACATAGCAATACAACGATGATAATAGAAAAGAACTGTTGTAAGACAGAGACGACATATCGTCATCCGCAAAACAACACCAGAGAGCAT
The DNA here is from genome assembly GCF_033790785.1 of Psychrobacter sp. PP-21. Lineage (NCBI taxonomy): Bacteria > Pseudomonadati > Pseudomonadota > Gammaproteobacteria > Moraxellales > Moraxellaceae > Psychrobacter > Psychrobacter sp. PP-21. The sequence goes on from NZ_JAMYEB010000003.1 coordinate 235,437, forward strand.
TTATCTAGAAACTGATACCTAGAAACAGACCGAGACGATCATTGGTAGTATCGATCAGCGTTCGAAAATTTTGCAGGAAGCAAGATAGAAAAATTTGCTAACCAATATTTCTATATAGAAAGTATAAAGGCATCTATATAAACAGTATCTAGATAGAGAGCGTCTAAATAAAGGCAATAAATAATGGCAGTAGCCAGAAGATAGCATTGCGCAATAAAAATAGCGTCAAGCCTCCTATAGAAGACTTGACGCTATTATACGAACAGATGTCAGGTAAATGCTACCTGCATGTGGTAATAGAAGAATCTTATACCGACTTACCCAGTTGAGCTGCTCTTAATGCATTCTCTTGTTGTTCAGCCATTAATGAGTCACATTTATTGGGATCATCACCACAGAATGAGCACTGCTCATCACCCATGAGCTTAGCAACACCACCACAAGATCCTTTGAGCGGTTTTTTCTTGACCATATAGCCAATACCCATAAAAATAAAGAATAGGACAAAGACAGTAAAGGTAATGGCAAGCATCGGAAGCAATTGGCTAAGCATAGAGGTAACCTCGTTTTAAAATAGGGCAGTCGCATTAAATATTAATGAATGATTTTCATAAATAACTTTGCTCGCAACTATAGCTATATTATAGCAAATTTTGGCGCTGCTCGTTTTGCATTAACGTATTCTCTTGTTTCACATCTATACATCTACTGCATGACCCTGAGCTCAGCATAGGTTTAGCGTTTTTTGTCTGTACGTAATGCTTGCATCGCCGGAGTCTGCACCACTTGCCAGTTGTCGATACTGTCGTTGGTAGCGTCATCCAAAGTATTACTATCAGCGCCACCTACCTCTACATCATCAGCCAATATTACAAACATGGCGGCTAAGTCTTGCGTGGTAGCCACATCTAGTGCTTTTTGATAAGGCATTGCCGTAAGAGCAGTCGCCCATGCATCAGCTAGTGCAACAGAGTCAGCGGCGACCGTCACTGAAGGCGCGCCACCTGCAATGGGTTCGCCTGTTGTTGGATCAATGGTATGACTATAGCGTTTACCATCGAATATGACAGAATTGCGATAGTTGCCCGAGGTTGCCAAGTGCATTTGGGTGGCCGTAGTAGTTGGTTGGCGAATGGCAGATATGGTTTGGCGTTCGCTGACAGTACTGCCTTCGATAGGCGCGTCAATCGCAATCTGCCATGGCTGCTGTTGGCTATTCACACCAGAAGTGGCAATCTCACCACCAATCTCAACCATATAATTACGAATCTGATACTCATCTCTGAGTACGTCAGCAATCACATCAACGCCATATCCTTTAGCAACCGCAGAAAAATCAAGCTCGACACCGTCTTTCGTCTTATAGAGGGTTTGGTCTTTTTTTATAATGCTTTCAAAGTCTACCAGCGCTTTTGCTTGAGCAATCTCAAGCGCTGTTGGAGGACTCTGCAAACGCTCAACGGTCATGGTACTGCCAAAGCCCCAAATTTCTACTAATGGCATCACAGTAGGATCAAACGCGCCGCCAGATTGTCCGTAAACAACTTGTGAGATATCTAGCACCCGACTAAAATCAGCGTCAATGACAATAGGGGTATCTGCACCCAACTGATTGAACTTAGATATGGTCGAGTCACTCTGGTAGGTCGACATGCTGTCATTGATTTGTTTTAATCGCTCATCAATCGATGCTTGTATGGCAGCTTCGTCTGCACTGTCTACATTGTCAGGCAGCTGATAACTGATATGATAGCTTGTCCCCATAGTTTCACCAGTCAGATAGTTATAATCTGGTGTCTGCTGGCAGGCGCTGAGGCTTATAATACTACCAAGACCGACGATGCTAAGTAGCGTGTTGTTCAAAAGGTTTCTGGAAGCTGGGCGGTACGTGTTATTTTTCATAATATCTTCGGTATGATGCACAAATAAATAGGGTGTAAAACAAGTCATGCTCATTTTACACCCCTTAAGCCCCAAAATACTAACGATGGTAATACTCAATGATCGTTTGTTTGGCTGCTCGATTATTTTACTTGTGACTCACGTATCAGCTTATACAGCTTTGGCGGCGATACTCGATTGACTCTGGTTGCCAGCTTTTCTTTACTGCCAGCGACAATGATATATTCTTCGCCCTTTGTGAGCGCCTTCACAACTTGTTTGGCAAACTCAGTTGCAGTCAGACCGTTACTGGTTGCCTCATCCATAGTGCCTTGAGCACTACCATCACCAGTTAAGGCATTGATAGAGATGTTGGTCTGAATAAACCCTGGGAATATCGTTGCCACTTCTATGCCTTGGTCATACAGCTCGGCACGTAAGCTGTTTGCCCACATATGGAGTGCCGCTTTGGCTGCCCCGTACGCACCGCGATATTGCGTGCCTAGTAACCCTGCCACACTTGATACCATGACGATCTTACCGTCGCCTTGTGCAATCATGTCAGGCAATATCAGTCTCGTTAGACGCGTTTGGGCAAAGTAGTCTATCTCCATAATTTGACGCTCGACGTCCTCATCTGTTTCCATGATGAGCGAGCGTTGGCTAATACCAGCATTGTTGATGAGCCAGTCGATCTTTCCTGCTTGAGCTTTGGCAGTATCATAAGCAGCTTTTGTTTGATTGGCATCACTGATGTCAAATGGCACAACGATATGTTTGCCAGCACGTTTGCAGCTTTTTTTGACGGTTTCTAGTTTTTCACTATCGCGTCCACTTAGAACGATTCGAGCGCCACGTTTGGCAAAGGCAATAGCGAGGGCTTCACCTATGCCACTAGAGGCACCCGTGATCCAGATGGTCAGATCCTTGTACTTTGTTTTCATAAGAGTCCTTTCTTAGTCTGTAGAGCATCCATGATATAGGATAGCAAAGCTATTCTACCAATTAGATTTGTAGTTAAAATATCGTGATGATTTTACAAACAAAAAAAGAGCCTCAATTGAGGCTCTTTTTATATGCGTTTTAGATTTTTTTGGCTGGTTTAACCACCGAAGTCATCAAGCATGATGTTTTCGTCTTCTACGCCCATGCTATGTAGCATGTCGATTACGGCAGCGTTCATCATAGGTGGCCCACACATGTAGTACTCACAATCTTCTGGGTTTGGATGATCTTTCAGATAGTTTTCGAGCAACACATTATGGATAAACCCTGTTGGACCTTCCCAGTTATCTTCTGGTAATGGGTCAGACAGTGCAACGTGCCACTCAAAGTTATCAAACTCTTCTTCTAGTTGATCATAATCTTCAACATAGAACATTTCACGAATAGAGCGAGCACCATACCAGAAACTAATTTTACGATCAGTGTCTAAGCGTTTCAACTGATCAAAAATATGCGAGCGCATCGGAGCCATACCAGCACCACCACCAACAAAGATCATTTCAGCTTCAGTCTTTTTGGCAAAGAATTCACCATAAGGACCTGAAACCGTCACTTTGTCACCAGGGACGAGACTAAATACCCATGAAGACATTTTGCCTGGTGGGATACCTTCACCGCCACGTGGCGGTGGACTTGCGATACGAATGTTGAACTTGATCAGGCCTTTCTCTTCAGGATAGTTGGCCATCGAGTAAGCACGGATAACAGGCTCATCAACTTTTGACACATAGTCGAAGATACCAAATTTTTCCCAATCTTCTCTATATTCTTCATCAATCGCAAAGTCTTTGTAATGTACTTCATGCGGTGGCGCTTCAAGCTGTACATAACCACCAGCGCGGAAGTTTACTTCTTCGCCTTCTGGGATTTTTAGTACCAACTCTTTGATGAAAGTAGCCACGTTATCATTAGAGATAACTTCACATTCCCACTTTTGTACATCAAAGAACTCAGGATCGATCTCAATCTTCATGTCTTGCTTAACAGCTACCTGACAGGCCAAGCGCATGTGATTGCGGATTTCGCCTTGAGTAAAATAGCCTTCTTCGGTGGGCAAAATAGAACCACCACCTTCAATAACGCGGCAACGGCACTGCGCACAAGTACCACCACCACCACATGCTGAAGACAGAAATATACCTTCGCCTGCTAGGGTTTGCAGTAGTTTACCGCCTGCTGGTGTCACCACGTCATTATCGGGATTATCATTGATATGGATAGTAACATCGCCTGAACTGACCAGTCTTGAGCGTGCCGCCAAAATAATAGCGACAAGGCCCATGATGATCAAGGTAAACATAGCAACGCCACCAATCGCCGTAGCGTAATCCATGGTAGGTATCCTTAATCTATGGGGTAGGGGAGCGGAGGCATGTTTTATGCTGTATCCGAACCCTTACCGAATAAATGAATTAAATAAGTCAAACAGCTAATGAGAGCTTTGAGCTTAGCAGTTTAGATGGACATACCACCGAACGACATAAAGCCGAGCGACATCAGACCAACTGTGAGAAAGGTAATACCAAGACCGCGCAATGGCGCTGGAATGTCTGAGTATTTAAGCTTTTCACGAATACCTGCCAATGCAGTAATAGCAAGTGCCCAACCGAAGCCTGCACCCACACCATAGACAACAGACTCACCAAAGTTATAATCACGCTCTACCATAAATAGTACACCACCTAAGATGGCACAGTTTACAGTGATTAATGGTAAGAATACCCCAAGCGCGTTGTAAAGACTGGGTACAAACTTGTCCAAGAACATCTCTAGAATCTGTACGGTGGCCGCAATCAAACCGATATAACTGAGCAATCCTAGGAAGCTCAAATCGATATCAGGGAAGCCTGCCCATGCCAGTGCACCGTCTTTTAGGATGAACTGGAATAGCAAGTTGTTTAGCGGAACCGTGATGGCCATAACGACGATAACGGCAACACCAAGTCCGATAGCAGTTGAGACTTTTTTGGATACGGCCAAAAAAGTACACATGCCTAAGAAGTAGGCAAGTGCCATATTCTCAATAAAGACTGAGGTTATAAATAAACTAATATAATGTCCCATTAGTGACCGCCTCCATGTGCCATGCCTTTAGACTGCGGCTTCATTACAAACTCAGCTTCTTCCACTTGTTCTGGTTTCCAGATACGCACAATCGCGATAAACAAAGCAATAATAAAGAACGCTGATGGTGGCAACAGCAACAGCCCATTCGGTATATACCAACCGCCATCAGTAACTGGCTGTAGGATCGTGATACCAAACCAAGTGCCCGCGCCTAATAGCTCACGGATAGTGGCAACGAACAGCAGTACCGCAGAGTAACCAAGACCGTTACCAATACCATCTAAAAAGCTTGGAATTGGTGGGTTGCTCATGGCAAACGCTTCAGCACGGCCCATAACGATACAGTTGGTGATGATCAGACCAACGAAAACCGACAGACCTTTACTCACATCATAGGCGACAGCTTTTAGCACCTGATCAACTAAGATAACCAATGATGCAATAATCGTCATCTGTACAATAATACGTATACTTGATGGAATCTTTTTACGAATCACGGAGATAAAAAAGCTTGAGAACGCCGTCACCAATGTCAATGCCACACACATAACCATGGCGTTTGCCATACTTGTGGTGACCGCCAGCGCCGAACAGATACCGAGGATCTGTAGGCCAATGGGGTTATTGTCAAAAATAGGCGTGGTTAAAATACTTTTAGTATCAGCCATGTTATGCCTCCTTGCCGTTTGCTACTGGTAGCTTGGCTGCCAATTCGGTTTTAGGTTGAGCGACCGGTTTTGATTGATTGGCTTGCGCTTCTGCATCATCAATCGTTTGACCGCTCTCTTCACGTAGCATATCTAGATAAGGCTTATAGCCTTGCTCGCCTAACCAAAACTGAATCATGTTACTCACGCCGCGGCTAGTCAGTGTTGCACCGCTGATGCCATCAACCCAGTTTTCTTTTGGATTACCCGCTTTGGTTACACCAGTAGCGACGTCACCATTTTCGTCATAAGACTCGATACCGCTCCACTTTGCACGCCATGCTGGCTCTTCGATACGAGCGCCCAGACCTGGGGTTTCTTTATGCTCATAAAAGCTGATACCTTTGATGGTATTCATGTCGCTCTCAAGCGTTAAGAAACCATAAATCGTACCCCACAGACCGTAGCCTTGAATAGGTAGTACAATCGCCTCTGGCTGACCGGAATCGTCTTCTTTGACATAGACTTTGGCATACTTTGGCTTACGGCCGATACCAGCAGGATCGTTGTCACCCAAGTCTTCGCTCAAGGCTTGATTCTTTGTCGCTTGACTGGCGTCATAGGCATTACGATCAGGAATACCAGCAGTTTTTAGCGCATCGTCATCGAGATAAGTGCCTTCGTTTAGATCAATGATTTTGACATCAAAGTCTTTAAAACGTTCAGCAACATCATCGGCGGTATCAGATTCAGCATCATATAGATCAGCAGCAACCAATATGTTTTTGTTGCGGTCTAAGCGCGCGTTTTCGACTTGTGCAGGCTTTAGACCAACAGCGACTGCTGAAACCAATACTGAGCACACCAAGCATAGCGTCAACGCCACGCTGATGGTTTTTGCGTTATTACTTTTGGGCTTGGACATAACGAACCCTCCGAGCAGTTTGGCGTTTGATGTTTGCTTGAGTCACAAAATAATCAAACAATGGGGCAAATAAGTTGGCAAATAAGATGGCCAGCATGATGCCTTCTGGGAAAGCTGGGTTGATGACACGAATCAATACGGTCATAAAACCAATCAAAATACCATAAGCCCAGCGGCCTTTATTGGTATGTGCAGCTGAAACAGGGTCGGTCGCCATAAAGACCGCACCGAATGCAAAGCCACCAATGACCAGATGCCAGTAGAATGGCAAGCTCATCATCATATTGTCATCAGAGCCGATCATGTTGAATACAAGAGAGGTCGCAATCAGACCAACCACACAACCTGCCATGATGCGCCAAGAGGCAATACGTGTCCATAGCAGTACGGCAGCACCCAACAAGATAGCCAATGTCGATACTTCACCGATACTGCCTTGCATGTTGCCTAAGAATGCATCACTCCACGTGATCGCATTGCCATAGACATCAACGAAGTCTTGAGGAACCACACCAAGCGCGGCAAGACCGAGAGGGGTCGCACCTGAGAATCCATCTACAGCTGTCCATACTGAGTCACCAGACATATAGGCTGGATAAGCAAAGTATAGGAAGGCACGGCCTGATAGGGCAGGGTTTAAGAAGTTTTTACCGGTACCACCGAACACTTCTTTTGCGACGACTACACCAAAGATAATACCCAAGGCAACTTGCCATAAAGGAATATCTGGTGGTAGGCATAGCGCAAACAGAACTGAGGTCACAAAGAAACCTTCGTTAACCTCATGCCCGCGTACGACCGCGAAGATAATCTCACAGAGAATACCAACAGCAAAAGTGACGATATAAATAGGCAAAAACTGCATGGCCCCGTAAACGAAGCTTGCCCAGATACTGTCTGGGTTATAGCCTGCCATGCTAGTGATGACAGTACGCCAGCCTTCAGGCTGCAGACCAAGCTGGGCGATAGCCGTCAGTGCTTGATGACCGATGTTGTACATACCCCAAAACATCGCTGGGAACGTACATAGCCATACCGTAATCATAATACGCTTTAGGTCGATCCCGTCGCGTACATGTGATGAGGCAAATGTCGTTGTACCTGGTTGACGTAGAAACGTATCAAACATCTCAAAAATGGCATAGTACTTTTCGTGTTTGCCGCCTTTGGTGAAAGATGGCTCCATACGATCGAACATATTGTGTAAAAATTTCATCGTGGTTAGCCCTCCAGCTCAATGCGCGTTAAATTATCACGCAAAATATCACCAAACTCATATTTGCCAGGAGATACAAAGGTGCATAGTGCCAAGTCTTCTTCATCCAATTCAAGAACGCCCAAATCTACAGCACTAATAATGTCTTCGACAATCAATGCACGTAGTAACTGAGTGGGTAGGTAATCTTGTGGCATGACTTCTTCATAGACACCGATTGGTACCATCGCTCGTGGTGAGCCATTGCTGGTCGTGGTGAAGTTGTATTTTTTGCCACCAAAGAACTGCGAGATATAGATAGGCAGCTTTGAAAAGCGGTTTTTACCTGGGCTAAAGAAATGAAACGCTGGGCGCTCATGACCTTCAGTCAGTACACTGATCTGGTTGTGAAAACGACCCAGATAAGCCACATTGTCAAACACTTTGCGACCGGACAACACTGAACCTGAAATAATTCGGTTCTCACCAGCAGCAAGCTTGCCTTTGGTTAATGCCGTAATATCAGCACCGCGCTCGGTTGCAACCAAATGCGGGTTGGTAACCGCAGGACCAGCTAGGCTCAGCATACGGCGAGTATATAGACGACCTGTCGTAAACAGCTTACCAATCGCGATCACGTCTTGATAGCCAACTGTCCACACGGTCACACCGCGCATAATCGGATGCAAAAAGTGAATGTGCGTACCAGCAAGACCAGCTGGATGTTTTCCAGCAAAACCATGATACTCAGTGACATTATCCGCAGCAGTTTTTGCAACTGGCGTCAGTTTGGCATCACCATGATGACAGACAAAGGTCTTTGGCGTGAGCGTAGACAGTACAGCAAGGCCATCATTGAACGCTTGTAACTGTTCATTGATCACCAGCATTGGGTCAAGCGCTAATGGGTTGGTATCTGTCGCTGTGACAAAGATAGCGTGTGGACGAGCACCGATTTCTGGTGCGCGGCTATAGGGACGCGTGCGAAACGCTGTCCATTCGCCAGAGGCAATCAGTTGGGTTTCAACGACTTCAGAGTCTAGGTCAGCAAGCTGCTGTGAGTCATAGCGCTCAAAGTCTACTTCTTCACCATTTGGGTCGACCGCAATCACAAGACTCTCAAACACTCGACGCTCGCCACGTTTAACAGCGACGACCTTACCGGCAGCAGGGGCAGTGTAGATGACGCCGACACGTTTTTTATCTTCAAAAACGGGCTGACCTTTGGCTACAATGTCACCTTCTTTGACATTCATTGTAGGTTTCATACCCACATAGTCATAGCCGACAAGTGCTACATGTGTCGGTTGGTGCTCAGATATCTCGCGGGAGGGTTCACCGGTAATGGGCAAATCCAAACCTTTTTTGATGGTAATCATAAGCGAAAACTTAGTCCATAGTCTAAAACGATACCAGACATCCTGTTTGGCACATCGGTAGTATGAAAACCTGTATCACTCAATAGAGCCTTCAATCGTCTATTTCTATATCGAAATAGGGATGAAAGCTCTGTTGGGACAATACATAATCATAACTACTATTAAGAGTATTAACGCTGACCTTAGACTCCTTAACAACACGTTAATGTCTTATTCGAATTACCAAAGTGGCGACTGGCTACCAAGGTGTATGCTAAAACTATTAAGTTAAATTAATCACCTAAAGCACATTGCTAAAAGAAACTATTTTAAAAATAAAAGCCCTATCACACGTTTCATTGAAATTTAAAACTTGTAACACCAGTATAGGGGACCACCTTTATCCAATCAGTATCAGTCAAACATACCTGATTTGTTAGAAGTGTGACCACATAACGATCTATTGAGGTAGATGATAAACTGGCTAAAAGACAACCTAGCTCAGCAGGATCACATCGTTGTGATGAGCTGCTACAACGCTAGGTTTAACGGTTCTGATATTGTTGGCTAGTGACAGGAATTTAAAAGGTATCCAATGGGGCTTAATACTGCAGAATCGGTGGTATACAGACTACCAGATTAGATTTCTATTATAACCTTTTTGGACAATATATCAGTCAATATCATACGGATACATTCAGCTATTGCTCTTTGCGTCTGAGTCTTCTTGAATTACGACTAAATAATAATGACTCAACAAAAAGCGTAACACCTGGTTACCATCACATAGAAACAAATAAAAATTTACCTAGGATTATACGCTAAATTGACCTAAAATTGCCAGTCAGTAATGGAATTTAACGAATGTTGGTGGTGATTCCAAATACGAAAACTTATGGTTATGATTGTTTGTTTTCAATCATTTCCTATTTCTATCTGAGCAGATTTTGACCTTTTTTATTTGGTTTATAATTTGTCTGTAATTTATATCGCTGTTAAGTGGTGTTTTCTATCGTTGTTTAATGCTCCGATATCGTTTGATTCCCAAAAATATGATTGTCTAAATTTATTACCAATACTGTGCTTTATAAGGAATGCTATATGTGTGCTGTGCCTGTCATTATCCCGGCTATTGATTTAAAAGATGGTAAATGTGTACGTTTAAAACAAGGCCGTATGGAAGATGATACGGTGTTTTCTGATGACCCAGTCGCTATGGCTGCACGTTGGGTAGATGAGGGCGCACGCCGTCTGCATTTGGTCGATTTGAATGGTGCTTTTGATGGCGTACCCGTGCATAGACAAGTGGTCAATGATATCACCAAAGCATATCCGAACCTGCCTATTCAGTTGGGCGGCGGTGTGCGTAATATGAATACTATTGAGCAGTACATCACTGCAGGTTTGACTTATATTATCATTGGGACAAAAGCTGTCGAAGATCCCAATTTTGTCGCAGAAGCTTGCCGTGAGTTTGCAGGACATATTATCGTTGGTATCGATGCCAAAGACGGTATGGTGGCTACACATGGCTGGGCCAATGTTACCGATACCAAGGCAACTGAGCTTGCTAAGCGTTTTGCTGATGTAGGTGTCTCCTCTATTGTATATACTGATATTGCCCGTGATGGCATGATGCAAGGCGTCAACGTAGAGCAAACCGTCAATTTGGCACGTGAAGGCGGATTACCAGTGATTGCCTCAGGTGGCGTTACTGATATGAAAGACATTGAGCTATTGAAGCCTTATGGCGACTGTATCGAAGGTATTATCACTGGCCGTGCTATCTACGAAGGCACATTGAACTTGAGTGAGGCGCAGCGCTATCTAGACAGCTAAAGCTCAAAGTTAGTAAAAACGTAATGGTACAAACTCTATAACAGCAAAGGATGCTTATGGACACTTATCTTGACCGCCCAAGGATACGTCATCTTCTAAGAGCGTGGGGTCAAATGGTGTTGCTACTAAGCATCTTTTGTACGTTGCCAGCCTATGCTGCTGGTGAAGAGGTTTCTGGTATCGCAGCGGCATTGGGTGTAGAGGGTGCAACACCTGACAGTACAACGACAGCAGATGACGACACGTTAGAAACCAATATTTCCACACCGACTCCTGCCCCGCCACCCGCAATCAATGGCGAAAGTACCAACAATGGTCAAATTGAAACCACACCCACCCTCCAAAAAGACAACGACATCCGTCAGCGAATCAATGGAATCTTTTCTGAAATAGAAGGATTACAAGCCGTCACTGTTAATGTTACTCAAGGTGTCGTCACCTTAGCGGGAGAAACTGCCAACGAAAAAAAGGCACAACAAGCTATCAATTTGACCAACCGTTTGACAGACGTCGTGACGGTTGATGACAATATCAACCGCACATTAGACGTCCAAGAAAACGTCTCGACAGTTTATCAGGGTCTAAAAGCGCAATTAGAAAACCTAGTGAAGGCGCTGCCTTTATTGCTGGTTGGTATCGTCATATTTGCACTCGTGACATGGTTTGGTAGTTGGTTATCTAGACGCAAAAAAATGTGGCAGCGCCTCACGCCCAATCCTTTTGTCGCTGAGCTATTGTCGCAGACCATCAAGGTTATTTTTATTATTTTTGGTCTGATTCTAGCATTGAGCTTGATCGGTGCAGAAACGGTATTGGGCACGTTGCTTGGCGGTGCTGGTGTCATTGGTATCGCGGTCGGTTTTGCGGTCAAAGACACTATTGAAAATTATATTGCTTCCTTAATGCTCAGTATCCGTCAACCTTTTCGTGCACGTGATCAAGTGGTGATTAATGGTCAAGAGGGTATTGTGGTTCGTCTGACTTCACGTGCGACGATATTAATGACGCTAGATGGCAATCAACTACGTATTCCGAATGCTGAAGTTTTTAAAGGTACGATTCTAAACTATACCAAAAATCCTGAGCGTCGCTTCACCTTTGAGCTGGGCGTAGATGCCAATGATGATCCATTAGCAGCGATTAAAGTAGGACTGGATGCAATACATACATTAGCATTTGTGTTAGAGGAACCAAAAGCAATTGCGATTATTACCAATGTAGGTGACTCTAATATTGTGCTTGAATTCCAAGTATGGGTTGATCAATCCGAAACGGACTTTTTAAAAGCACGTAGTATTGCCATTCGCGAAACCAAACATGCGTTAGAAAATCAAGGTTTTAGCTTGCCTGAACCTATTTATCGTCTGAGGTTTAACAACAAATTAGAAAAAGCCTTTGAACATATGCAGAGTGGTGCGAGTAGTGACAAATCTGATATGACAGTTACGCCAACCATGCCTGATGAACCAGAAAATGATGAGCGTCATGTTGATGACACAGATAAGAAGCAGGCAAAAGCTAGAGCCAAAGTTATCTTACAAGGTCAAAATGCTGATGATGTTCTCGATGCTCGCCCTGATGACAAGCTAATGGAAAAAGTTGAGCAGGAGATTGCCGAAAGCTCAGATGAGACGGATCTACTGAACAATAATAGTCCGCAAGAGTAGTGCTAAACAGTAAATATTAAACTGGGCATAAAAAGTGCAGCAAAACCCGTATTTGATGGTGAGTCAAACACGGGGTTTTTTATGGAAATGAAACATGTCATTATATTTGCAGTGATTGGCATAGTCGCACTGTTGGGCTTTAATATCATAAACGGTAACAGCCGCGAGCAGAATAGGGGGGTTGCCGTTAGTACGGTCGCTACTGATTCAGCTACTGATGCAGATAGTACTCAGGACAACGCGGCAGCTATTACTAGTAAGCCACTTGGCGAACAGCCAAAAGCTATGCTAGACGATGCCACTAATAAAATCAATCAAGCGCAGCAATCTGAGCAAGATCGCTTTGATCAAATGAATAATACACAGTAATCATCGACTTATCTTATAGTTGAAGTGCATATAAATAAAAAGGGCCAACGATAACGTTAGCCCTTTTTATTTATAGTATTGCAGTCTCAGTTACGGATTAGCTTTTTTTGCTAGACCCTCTGCGATTATTACTTCTTTTCGCAGGACTCTTTTTAGGCTGATCTTTTTTAGCAGGCTGTTTCTTTGTCTGGTTCATGGCACTCGACTGCAATTTTTCTTTTAAATCAAAATCAATTTGCAGTAGGTCCATATTTACGCCAGCAACTTGTACTTTGACTGAGTCACCAAGCCCAAATAATGTACCTTTGTCTTTACCGATCAGCTGTTGTTGCTGCTCATCATAGACAAAGAAGTCATCACCGACATTTGAGATATGTACCAAACCATCGATGTATAAGTCAGTCAATGTGACAAACAGACCAAAGCTCGTTACCGTAGTCACCACACCTTCAAACTCTTCACCAACATGGTTAGTCATGTAATGACACTTGAGCCATGACTCTACAAAGCGCGATGCTTTTTCTGCACGGCGTTCTGTGTCTGAGGTCTGCGTACCAGCACCCTCAAGCGAGAAGTCCATAGCAGGCTGCTTGCTGTTCGTTACTTGCGCCTTGATACTACGATGCAGCATCAGATCTGGGTAACGGCGAATAGGCGAGGTAAAGTGGCTATATTCGTCATAAGCTAAGCCAAAGTGACCAATATTGTCAGGTGCATAGTTTGCTTGCATCATCGAACGTAGTAGCATGCTATGAATACTGATTGCATCTGGTCTGTCTTTGGTCGCTTCAATAATCCGCTGATAATCCGCTTGCGTTGGGTTCTCTTCTGGGAACGGCAAGCCAAAGTTTTTTGCATATTCATGGATACGCATCGACTTCTCGTTATCAGGCTTATCATGGTTACGATATAAGACTGGTAACTCGTGTTTAAGCGCAAAGTTAGCCGCACAGGTGTTAGCAAGGAGCATACACTCTTCGATTAGCTTTTGAGAGTCACCACGAGTGCGTGGCAAAATCGCTTCGATGCCACCTTTTTCGTTGAACTTGATGTACGTTTCAACCGTTTCAAATTCCATTGCATGACGTTCTTCACGCTTTTTGAGCAGTAGTTCATACAACTGATGTAGGGTATCAACAGACTTTTTAACGTCTTTATTACCCGTTAACGATTTAGGTAGTCGCTTGTCATTCGGGTTCACCAGATAATCATTTACTTGATTATAAGTGAGACGTGCTTGTGAGTGCATCACTGACGGATAGAACTCATATCCAGTCACTTTACCAGCGCGTGATATCTTGATATCAGCGACCATACATAGACGGTCTAGATTAGGATTCAGTGAGCACAGACCATTAGAGAGCACTTCAGGTAGCATCGGAATCACGCGATGCGGGAAGTATACGGACGTACCGCGCTCATAAGCATCTTGGTCTAGTGGTGAATTTGGCGTGACATAGTAGCTAACATCAGCAATTGCAACCACCACACGGTAGTTACCACCTGAGCGTTTCTCGGCAAATACAGCATCATCGAAATCACGAGCATCTTCGCCATCGATAGTGACAAGCGGTAGATGGCGCAAATCTTTACGACCTTTGATATCATTTTCAGTTGGTTCTTGATAGTCACTAGCTTGCTTGAGAGCCGCCTCACTAAACTCTGATGGAATATCATAGTTAAGAAGGGTTGTTTCGATGATCAGTTCACGATCATTATCGTCAGATAGGACTTCAGTGATCTTACCTGTACCAAACTCATGCTGGTTTGGCCAGTCAATGATATCGACTTTGACAGGTGCGCCTTGCTTAGCATTTAGCGCTTGTACGTTTTCATCAGTAACGGTAATTGGCTGATGGTTGTTTGGACTACCAAGCTCCACGCAGTAGCCGTCTTCATCACGTGCAAGCGTCCCAATGAAGTTGTTTTGGCGACGTTCAACCACATCGACGATGCGACCTTCAGTGCGACCACGGTTGTCTGTTGATGTACCGACAGCTTCTACCGTATCGCCATTGAATACCCAGCGCATTTGCTTTTCATGCAAAAACAAATCTGGCATATCACTCAATACCACAAACCCAAAACCCTTTGGATGTGCAGACACCATACCTGTGACGATATCTTGCTTAGTGACTGTGCGATAGCGATAAGGATGGCCTTCACGGTTTACTTGTCCATCACGTACCATTGCTTTCAGGCGATTGCCTAGAGCATCAAATTGGTCAGGATCATCAATATTAAAGGCTTTTGCCAATTGTTGATGTGTGACTTCCCCATGTTCATTAATCGTACTGAGTATCAGTTCGCGACTAGGAATCGGGTTGTCATATTTTTTTGCCTCACTCGAGGCGTTTGGATCATTCCAACTCATAAATTACCGTATCTATTTTTAAGACTATTAATAGGGGCTATCTTAACACGAACAACGGCGCAATATCTTGCGTCAATTTTCTTATGTGTATTCGATAGCAGGAAGCAGCCAACTTTTAGTTACTGCTATATAGATAAATCAAATATCAATATCGACACTGCTTGATTGGTTAGTGATTTTTTTGCTATCCAGCTCTTTTGAAACTTCGAGCACCGTAGTTTGATTTGATTTATCCAAATATTTTTGTGCTTTATCTACTTCAGTGGTCAAGGTATTGACCGTTTGCTTCATATTTTCTAGCGCTTCAACTTTGTAATTACTGATCATATCCATAGTGTCATAGACATTGTTGAAGGCGTTTTGCAGTTTATCAAGTTCAATACTACTGCTGGTCGCTTGCTCATGGATCTCGCCTGACTGACGCTTGAGCATTGCCGAGGTTGACTCAATCAAGCTACTGGTGGTCTTGTTCAATGCTGTGATTTGATCTAGTACCAGTTTTTGATTGGTCATTGCTTGGGCAACGACAACAGCCGTACGCAGCGCTGAAACGGTGGTCGTGGTTGCACGATCAACGCCTTTAATTAGTTCTAGATTATTACGGCGAATGGTATCCAGTGCCAGATAGCCTTGTACATTCACTGCTAACTGGGTCAAAAAGTCGGTGTTTTTTTGACGGACATAAAACAGCATTTCTTCTTTGATGATGCGCGCTTTTTCTGGATCTGTTGCTTCTATCGCGTAGACCTTTTGCTCCAACTGTTCATCAATTTTTTTGCCAACATAGACATACTGGCGAATAGATTGCATCAGCTCCCACATATTGACTTTTTCTTGCTCAATCATCGCATTATCTTTGAGCAGCTCATCTTTGCCATTGTATAGACTGGTCACAACAGCATTAATGTGCGACTGGGCGGACTCATACTGACGGAAATAGTCCTGTACTTTATTACCGAATGGAATCAGACCGAATAGCTTACGTGAGTTAGTCAACTCTTTTTTACTTGGGTCTAAATCTTCCACAATACCGCGTAGCTCAGTTAAAGACTTTGCAATAGGGGAGTTATCAAACAAACTGTCATTAAGACTTTTTGCTGGTAGATCCAGCATGCGATTAGAGACTTGTGCCGATTCACGAATCTCTTTTGTCCCTAGATTATGGATAGATTGAACGTTTTGCTGAAACTCTGGACTATGCACTGAATTGGTAATCACATGATCGACAAATGCATCAACTTTGGCATCGAGTTCTGGAATTTGGCTTTCATCCAACTTGACCATCTGATCGGCTTCACTTTTCTGTATTTCTTTGACAGGCTCAGGCGCTGTGAGAGATATAGTAGGAGTTGCGGCGTTTTCTGGTGGGGTCAATTCTTGCATGAAATTTCCTTTGATGTCTGATAAAAGTAGTGTTTGTTGTCAATGACTCTGATGGTCATGATGTACGTTATTTTTATACACTTACCTAAAACGTTCGAATAAATGCTGATTAGCAAATATAAAACAGACCTTTAGATTACCGCGTAATCAAATAGTTGAGAAGGTGGGTTTTGTAAAATAGCGTCAGCCAATTATATCTGGCTACACACATTTCCCTGCCATCATTTCAAGGAGGTCTGCATCAGCATAGGTAATAAAAAACCATCAATATCCCGCAGCATATTGATGGTCAGAGTTATAAATAGCTATATCGACTAACAGCCACTACTCAAAGTAATCTCATTAACAGGTTACTTTTTCTTAGTAGGTCCGAGCAGCATACCCATTTGACGACCTTCCATCTTAGGGTATTGTTCGACGTTTGAGATATCAGCAGTATCTTCAATGATACGATCAAGTTGTTTGCGACCAATATCTTGGTGCGCCATTTCACGTCCGCGGAAACGGATGCTAATTTTGACTTTGTCTTGATCTTCCAAGAAGCTCACGATTTTTCTCAGTTTAACCTGATAATCGGCTTCTTCGGTACTAGGACGTAGCTTCATCTCTTTGAGCTGAGTCTGCTTTTGGTTTTTCTTAGCTTCTTTAGCCTTTTGCTTCTGATCATAGAGGAAATGTTTATAATCCATGATCTTACATACTGGTGGCTTAGCTTCAGGAACTAACTCAACCAAATCTAGGTTTTCATCACGTGCCGCTTTCATCGCGGTTGCGATATCAACCACGCCCATTTGCTCGCCATCTTCTTTGACGAGACGGACTTCTTTGACGTTGATATCTTCGTTGATGTTCAAACGGTTTGACTGTTTAATAGGTATTACTCCTCATCTGTTTTTGGGGTCTGTCGGCCTTTTTTACTGACAGCGGTCTGTACTAATGTAATAAATTCAGAAATACTCATGACGCCAAGGTTCTCACCTTCGCGAGTTCGGACGTTGACGCTGCCCGATTCGACTTCTTTATCCCCTAATACTAGCATATAGGGAATACGTTCTAATGTTTTCTCTCGTATCTTAAATCCAATCTTTTCGTTACGCAAGTCGCTAATAGCACGCAAACCTGCGTTTTTGAGCTCGCTAACCACGTTTTCACAAGCATCAGCTTGTTTATCAGTGATATTCATGACCACAACTTGCTGCGGTGCTAGCCATACTGGCATCCAACCTGCATAGTTTTCGATCAAAATACCAATGAAACGCTCAAATGAACCTAAGATTGCACGGTGCAACATAATAGGTACTTCACGATCGTTTTGCTCATTGACGAACTCTGCATCGAGACGCTCAGGCATGTTTGGATCAACCTGAATGGTGCCGCACTGCCAAATACGTCCTAAAGAATCCTTTAGACTGAACTCAATCTTTGGACCATAGAATGCACCTTCGCCAGGTAAGTAATCCCAGTCTAGCCCTGAGCTATCAAGCGCATCTGCTAGCGCTTTTTCTGCAAAGTCCCATGACTCATCGCTACCAACACGTTTTTCAGGACGGGTAGAGAGCTTCATAATGATATTATCAAAGCCGAAATCTTCATAAACAGCGAGCGTTAGCTTAATAAAGTCAGCCACTTCTTGCTGAATCTGTGCCTGAGTACAGAAAATATGTGCATCATCTTGCGTAAAACCGCGTACGCGCATCAAACCATGTAATGACCCTGATGGCTCGTTACGATGACAAGAACCAAACTCAGCCATACGCAGTGGCAAGTCACGGTAAGACTTTAGGCCTTGATTGAATACTTGCACATGACAAGGACAGTTCATCGGTTTTACTGCATAATCACGGTTTTCACTAGCAGTCGTGAACATATTGGTTGCGTAGTTGCCCCAATGTCCTGAGCGCTCCCACAAACTGCGATCAACGATTTGAGGTGTTTTAATCTCTTCGTAGCCGTTATCATATTGTACTTTGCGCATATACTGCTCAAGTACTTGATAAATCGTCCAACCATTAGCATGCCAGAACACCATACCTGGCGCTTGCTCTTGCATATGAAATAGGTTCAGCGCTTTACCAATTTTGCGATGGTCACGTTTTTCTGCTTCTTCAATACGCTGGATATAAGCTTTCAACTGTTTCTTATCAGCCCACGCAGTACCATAGATACGCTGCAACTGCTCGTTTTTGGCATCACCGCGCCAATAAGCACCTGACATTTTGGTCAGTTTAAATACTTTCAAAAAGCGCGTGTTTGGCACATGCGGACCACGGCACATATCGACGTATTCTTGGTGATGATACAAGCCAAACGCTTCTTCACCTGGCATATCATTGATCAGCTTTAACTTATAGTCTTCATTGCGTGACTCGAATATCTCAATCGCTTCAGCACGTGGCGTCATCTTTTTGATAACGTCATAGTCCTGCTTGATCAGCGCCATCATGCGCTTTTCAATTGCTTCCATATGCTCAGGTGTGAACGGTGTCTCACTAAAGATGTCGTAATAAAAGCCGTCGTCAATAACAGGACCAATGACCATTTTGACGTCAGGATAAAGCTGCTTAACCGCATGCCCTAATAGATGAGCACATGAATGACGAATAATATCGACACCATCATCGTCTTTTGGCGTTACGATTTCGACATTGGCGTCAGCGATTATAGGGTCGTGCGCATCGACTAATTGACCATTTACACGTCCAGCAACCGTCGCTTTAGCGAGTCCCGTCCCAATACTCTGTGCCACTTCCATGACTGTTGTATTACCCTCGAAATCTTTTACGCTACCATCGGGTAAAGTAATCGCTACCATAATCTATTCGCCTGTTATTGGGTCCGTTGGCAGTGATGACTGCAACCATCAATCATTTAACCGTGAGACCGCATCAATTATATCCAATCATTGTGATATGTAGTGGGAGGTATACATTATTCTATAAGCTGTCCAATACTGCATATTGCGAAGCTCAATTATTCTTCAAGGAGATTCACGATTATTAATACAGTAAGTAATACTTCGTTGTCAGAGCAATGCTAGTGCAGCGCAAAAACAAATAATGCAATAGACCGACGATTATAGCAAAAACCCTCTAACAACACTAGATATCAAAGGATAGAGAGGCAGTTGGAAAGAGGTATGAAAGCTAATAGATAAGAAAAAACGGTTTTGAACACGCAATTCTATAAATCCAGTTTTGTAGGTCAAAGTATCGCTAGTACTCTATGAATGATTATCGTGGTTCTCCTATATAGTATCATTTGTGAAAATATCAAGATAAAAGGTAGAATCGATAAAGTGCTTAAGTAGAGCGAATATTAGAAAGGTAGAAAACCCAAATATTATCTATACTAATAAAAGCCAAAAGTAGCCATAAAAGCTCGCTTATTGGGGAACGTACCTATTCCTCTGCTACATCAACCAATCGACCAATTCATAACCTATTGAAACTATTTATTATTTTCGATAGCTGTAAAATAAGTTTAAAAACATGTATAAAATTGGTTGACACAAAAGTTAAACCCTCTATAATACGCACCTCATTAGGGAGAACCGGAATAACTTATATGTCAATTACATATAACAAACCTGGCTAACCCATTGAAACAAATTATAAAAAGTCTTGACAAACCAAATCATTATGATATGATAGTCGGCTCGCTAGATAGGATAAGTTCTTAACTTAAACGAACTAGCAAAGAGAAATACCCTATATATCAGTTACTGGACGACAGTGATTGAGACTATTTAAAAGCATAACTAAAGAACAACTTGTGTGGATTTTTGCTGATTCAGAATGCTAAAAAATAAAGTTGACTGTCTTTTCTTTTCGGAAAGATTATTAACTAT